>DASQSC010000686.1:0-2870 GCA_035642555.1 Streptosporangiaceae bacterium
GACGTTCCGGGCGCGCTGCCGGATCGGCTCGGTGTTCACCAGGACATGCTCGCCGTCGCTGTCCACCCAGGTGAGCAGCGCCTGCGGCTGCCCATCCGGCATCAGCGTCACCACCGTGGCCAGGTTCTTGTCCTTGGCGAGCCGGACGACGTCCTCATCCAGTGGCATGGGTTATTTCTCCGTTCCGGGGTGGGGGACCTCCGGGGAGAGACAACCGGGCCCCGGCCGATTTCTTCCCGTCAGTGACCGAAGACGGGGATCAGCAGGCCCCGGGCGATGGTGTGGAAGCGGAGATTGAAGCCCGCCACGGCCGGGCTCACGTCGGAGTCGATGCCCAGCTTCTCCGAATCCACCGCGTGCACGGCGAACACATACCGGTGCGGCGGGTCGCCCGCCGGCGGTGCCGCGCCGCCGAAGTCCTTGCTGCCGTAGTCGTTGCGCACGCAGAACGACCCCGGCGGCAGGCCGGACGCGTCGCCGCTGGCCGCCCCGGACGGCAGTTCGGTGACCGAGACCGGGACGTCGATGAGCACCCAGTGCCAGAACCCCGACCCGGTCGGAGCGTCCGGGTCGTAGCAGGTGACCGAGAAGCTCCCGGTCTCCGCCGGGAAGCCGTGCCAGCGCAGGTGCGGCGAGATGTTCTGGCCGCTCATCCCGAAGCTGTTGTACACCTGCGCGTCGCTCATCTGCTGGCCGTCAGCGACGTCGTTGCTCTCCACCGTGAAGGCCGGAACCTGCGGCATGAAGTCGTAGGGCAGCGGTGCCCGTTCGGTCATGGTCTGGTCATCTCCCTGCGGTCGTGGTCGGAACGGGAAGCGTGCGGAAGGATCAGCGCTGCTTACGCTATCCGGCCACGACCGCGGGAGGCGTGCTCACGGCTACTCGCGCCGGAACTCCTCGATCGTCTCGCTGCCAACGCCCGGCCACGGTTCCCGCACCACGGTCCCGGTCGCGACCTGCCCGTTCCCCGGATCCTCGGCGGGCTCGCCGGGGGCGGGCCGCGGGCCCTGGTAGCGCAGCAGGGGCTGCGGGTAGCGGGTCTCGTCCACCCTGCTCACGACGCGTCCCCGTGACCCCGGCCGGAGCACCATCTTCCGGCGCAGCCAGCCGTAGCCCTGCCTGGGTATCAGGAGGGCCGCCAGCCCGGTCGCGATCAGGACCAGCCCGGTGATCTGGAGGTTCCAGTACGGCGGGCTGCCACTGACGGCGAAGGCCAGAATGGCGCCTACCGCTAGCAAGCTCAACCCGGTGCCGACTCTCATCGGTCTACCTCCTCGGGGAGAGGTGTCAGCCATTTCCGGCTGGCGCGCGGGCGCCGGTCGTAATCCGCGGTACCAGCGCCGTGCGCCTTAGGGAAGATGCCCCTACGGCGGGGGCTAAACATGCGGCGGGCGGCATGTTCGAGGGGCCGGCGCGGTTGTACCAGGTGGTAAGCGAGGTCGCAGGAAGGGGAATGGACATGAAATGGCGGCGGGGCCGGCAGCAGCCGCGGACGCGGTCGCCGCGGGTGATCGTGGTCGGGGCCGGTTTTGCCGGGCTGGCTGCGGTCGCCGAGCTGGCCCGGACGGACGCGCAGGTGATGCTCGTCGACCGGAACGTCTACAGCACCTTCCAGCCGCTGCTCTACCAGGTGGCGACGGCCGGCCTCAACCCGGGCGACATCGCCTACCCCGTGCGCTCGTTCACCCGGCGGCGGGGAGTCCGGTTCCGGCTCGGCGAGGTGACGGACGTGGATACCCGGGCCCGGCGGATCAGGCTCGCCGACGGCGGCGAGTACGAGTACGACTACCTGGTGCTCGCCACCGGCGTGACCACCGCGTACTACGGGGTGACCGGCGCGGCCGAGCACACCATGGGCCTCTACACCCGGCGGGACGCCATCTCGCTCCGCGATCACATCATGGCCTGGCTGGAGCGCCTCGACGTGGACGGGCCGGGGAGGGACATCAACTTCACCGTGGTCGGCGGCGGGGCCACCGGGGTGGAGCTGGCCGGCGCCCTGGCGGAGCTGCGCAGCACCGCGCTGGCGGCCGCGTTCCCGGAGATCGACGGCCGGAACGTGCACATCCGGCTGGTCGAGCAGCTCCCGGTGCTGCTCGGCCCGTTCCACCCGGCGCTGCAGCGCTACGCCTATCAGCAGCTAGTGCGCCGGGGCGTGGAGGTGCGGCTGTCGGCCCAGATCCGGGAGGTGACGCCGGACCAGGTGCTGCTCGCCGGCGGCGAGGACCTGCCGAGCGACATCACGGTATGGGCGGCCGGCGTCGCCGCGCCCCCGGCGATCGGGCAGTGGGGGCTGCCGCAGGGCCGGGGCGGCCGCATCCGGGTCGGGCCTGACCTGGCGGTCGCCGGGCAGCCCGGCGTGTTCGCGGCCGGTGACATCGCCGTCGCGGACGGGCAGCCGTTGCCGCAGCTCGCCCCGGCCGCCATCCAGGGCGGCAGGCACGCCGCCCGGCAGATCCGGAGGCTCATCGCCGGCCGGCCCACCGTCCCGTTCGGTTACCGCGACAAGGGCATCATGGCGACGATCGGCCGCCGCAGCGCCGTCGTGCAGCTGCCGGCCCGCATCCGGATCCGCGGCACGCTGGCGTGGCTGTCCTGGGTGGGGCTGCACGTGGTCCAGTTGCTGGGCAACCGGAACCGGCTCTCGACGCTGCTGAACCTGGCGTACCGGTACGTGAGCTGGGGGCACGGGGCAGGGATGATCGTCGGCGACGACCCAGCCGCCATCGAGGCCGCTGGCCCGCTCCAGCTCACCGGAGCCGCTCCGGACCGGCGCTGACGACCGGCCGCCGCCGGGGCCGCAGGCTCCTACTATGACCACATGCCTTGCGGGGACGATAACGGGCAGCGGCCTGCCTCCTTTCCGCCCG
>DASQSC010000687.1:0-4476 GCA_035642555.1 Streptosporangiaceae bacterium
ATCGCGCGCCGCCGGGCGGCGGTGGTCAGCCAGGCGCCCGGGTTGCGCGGCACCCCCTGCCGCGCCCAGTCATCCAGCGCGGAGACGTACGCGTCCTGCACGCACTCCTCTGCCAGGTCGATGTCCCCGGCGACGCGCGCCGTCGCGGCGAGCACGAAGGCCCACTCGCGCCGGTGCGCGTCCGCCACGGCCTGGGCGGCGCGGCTGACCTGCGGGTCCGGCGCGCCGCCCCCGGCGCCCGACCGGCCCGCCCCCGATGAGGGCCGGTCTGCCCCGGCCGCTGACCGGCCGGTCCGGGCCTGCGGCGGGCCTGCTCCGTCGGCCGGCCCGCCGTCCGCCCGGGAGGGGCTCATCCCTCAGGGAACTCCATGATCGGCCGGACCTCGACGCCGCCGAACCGCGCCGGGCAGAGCTTCCCGATCTCCAGCGCGGTGTCCAGGTCCGGCGCCTCGACCAGGTAGTAGCCGCCCAGTGCCTCCTTGGTCTCGGCGAACGGCCCGTCGGTCACGACGTCGCTCCGGATCGTGGTGGCGGTGCTGGTCGGCTGCAGCGCCCGGCCGCTGAGCAGCTTGCCGCCCTGCTGCTCGACCTGCCCGGTGAACCGGTTGTGGGCTGCCATCACTTCCTGGAACACCGCCGGCTCCGCGCTCGCGTAAGCAGCCTCGCTCTCGTAAATGAGGATCATGTACTCGGCCATGCCAGATTCCCCCTTGCTTGCCGTTGGAACTGTTCATCCCATCGACGAACGGCCCGCCCCCAAATCGACACCGGGCTGGCAACCCGTTGCCGCGCCAGTGCGCCCGGCCGGTCGTCAGCCGGAGGTGTCCTGCCCAGTCCAGGATGCCCGGGCGGTGGCCCGCTCCGCCAGGGCGCGCAGCGACTGCACGGCGCCGGCGCGGTCGTCGGCGTCGTACACGGCCGACCCCGCGACGAACACGTCCGCCCCCGCGTCCGCGCACCGCTCGATGGTCTCCGCGCTGACCCCGCCGTCCACCTGGAGCCACACCGCGGTCCCGCGCCGGCTGGCGAGCTGACGGGCCCGCCGCAGCTTGGGCAGGACCAGGTCCAGGAACGACTGCCCGCCGAAGCCCGGCTCCACGGTCATGAGCAGCAGCATGTCGAGCTCGGGCAGCAGGTCCTCGCACGGCTCGACCGGCGTGCCCGGGTTGAGGGCGAGGCCGGCCCGGGCCCCGGCCGCCCGGATCATCCGCAGGGTCCGGACCGGGGAACGGGACGCCTCGGCGTGGATGGTCACGTTCCCGGCGCCGGCCTCCGCGTAGCCGGGTGCCCAGCGGTCCGGCTCGTCGATCATGAGGTGGCAGTCCAGCGGCAGCCCGGTGTGCTTGAGCAGGGCCTCTACCACCGGCAGGCCGATGGTGAGGTTCGGCACGAAGTGGTAGTCCATCACGTCGACGTGCAGCCAGTCCGCGACCCCGGACACTGCCTGCGCCTCGTCTGCCAGCCGGGCGAAATCGGCGGACAGGATGCTCGGCGCGAGCTGGACGGCCATGGGGCCGAGTCTAGGCGCAGGCCCGCGGCCCGCGGGAGTGACGCCAGGGGTGAACCGCGCCTGCCGCAGCGGGTCCCGCCCCAGCCGGGGTGCCGGCCCGGCGGCCGGGCGGTAGGGTGCGGGCCGGGCCGGCCCTGGGAGCCAGGCGGCCGGTGAGACTGTCGCACCCGCTCGCTACCGTTCGGCGGTGTCCGTGACCGCGCAGCCCGAAGGAGGCCGCCGTGACCACCGAGGCTGACCAGGCACTGCTGGCCCGGGTACGGAAGCTGCTGGCCAAGGCCGAAGCCGACGGGGTCACGCCCGCCGAGGCGCAGGCGCTGACCGCCAAGGCGGCCGAGCTGATGGCCAAGTACGGCATCGACCGGGCGCTGCTGGCCGCCGCGCGGCCGGAGACCGACCAGCCGGCCGACCGGGTGCTCGACGTCGGCAACCCGTGGGCGAGGGTGCAGGCCCATCTGCTGTGCGGGCTGGCCGGCGCCATGCGATGCCAGTGCGTCATGCTCCCCCGCGCCGAGCCTGGCACCCGCATCCACATGTTCGGCTTCGCGTCGGATTTGGAACGGGTGGACGTGCTCTTCACCTCCGTACTGCTGCAGATGTGGCAGGGGCTGGCGGCCGCGCCGGGGCCGGCCAGCGGTCGCAGCCTGCGGGCCTGGCGGCGGAGCTGGCTGCTGGGCTTCGCCGCGGCGGTGGTCGCCCGGGTCCGGGCGGCCGAGGTACATGCCGCCGGCGAGGCAACGGCGCCAGCGGGCGCGGACGGGCAGCGGGCGGCGCTCGTGCTCGCCACCAGGGAGGACGTGATCGGCCGCCGCCTCGCGCACGCCTATCCGCATATCCGCCGGGCCCGGATCACCTACACCGGCAGCGGCTACGGAGCCGGTTACGCCGAGGGCCAGCGGGCCGACATCGGCGGCGCCCGGCTGCGGGCCCGCCCCGGCCGCGCGCTCGCGGGCGGCGGATGACCAGGCGGGTCAGCTGAGCCGCCGCGCGAGCAGGTAGGCGCGGCGGGTATCCACTTCGCCCGGGTAGGCGCGGCGCTGGCCAGCCAGGCGGCGACATGACCGGGCCCGCATCCGAGATCGGCTACGGGCGCGCTGGTCCCGGCTTCCTCAGCAACGCAGGCCAGCAGCGCCCGGTCCAGTGGCTTGCGGGCGAGCTCGTCCCGGAACCCCGCCAGGTATTCCTCGGCCACGGCGTCGTAACCCTGCCGGGTCCCGTCGTGCCGCGCGGATCCGCTCATAACGGATAGGCTGCCACGGCCCGCCGGCGCCTGCCGCTGGTCACCAGGCGGCAGGTCCCTCGTCACTGACGAAGGCGCCGGTCGGGCCGTCCGCCCCGGCGGTGGCGAGCCGGACGATGACCGACACCGACCCCTCGTCCCCGAGCTGCAGCGTGCCCCGGTGGCCGTTCAGGTCGGTGGCGACGTAGCCGGGCGAGGCGGAGTTGACCTTGACCGGGGTCCCGGCCAGTTCCGCGGCGTAGTGCAGGGTGAGGGCGTTGAGCGCGGCCTTGGACGAGTCGTAGGCCAGCAGCATCGGCGCGTACCTGCGCTGCGGCGAGTCCGGGTCCGCCCACGCGGTGAGGGATCCCATCGTGGTCGAGACGTTCACGATCCGGGCCGCGGCAGACCGCAGCAGCAACGGGAGCATCAGCCTGGTGACGGTGGCCACCCCGAACACGTTGACCTCGTAGGTCTGGCGCAGCAGCCCGGCCGGCACCGCGCTGGGGACGCCCCGGATGCCCGGTTCCTGTTCCAGGGAGACGCCGGCGTTGTTGACCAGCACGTCCAGGCGGCCGCACTCGGCGTCGATGACATCGCGGGCCTGCCGGACCGACTGCTCGCTGGTGACATCGAGCGGCACGAACCGGGCATCCGCGCCCCCGGCGCGCAGCGTCGCCGCGGCCTCCTGCCCCCGCTGCGGGTCGCGTGCGCCGGCGAACACGGTCATGCCGAGCGCTCCCAGCCGCCTCGACGCCTCCCATCCCAGGCCCTTGCTGGCACCGGTGACCAGTGCGATGCAATCGGGCATCAGTTCTCCTCCAAATTAGTGGTTATTAACCACTACTATAGCCGACCACAATCGGCGGTAGACTCCGGTCCCGATGACCGCTCCCCCCGACGTGCCCGCGCCGGGCACCGGCTACCTGCGGCTGGTGCTCGACGCTGACCTGCGCCTGCTGACGGTCGCCGGGCAGCTTCGCCAGCACTGGGGCGCCCACGCGGCCTCGATCGGCCTGTCGGGGGCGCAGGCGAAGGTCCTGCTCAGCCTGGCACCGAGGGAGGAAATCCCGATGCGGAGGCTGGCGGAGCGGCTGGATTACGACGCGTCCAACCTCACCGGCGTGGTGGACCGCTTGCAGCGCCGCGGCGCTATCGAGCGGAGTCAGGGCCCGGCCGACCGCCGGGTGAAAACGCTCAGGCTGACGCCTGCGGGCGAACGGCTCCGGGAACAGTTCTGGCGCGGCCTCACCGAGGACCCCGGCCCGCTCGCCCCGCTGGCCGAGGCAGACCTGCGGGAACTAACCCGGCTGCTGGCCCTGCTCGACCCCGGCGGCTGAGGCGGCGGCAGGGTCGCGGGCTCCCTCACCCGGCGGCCGAGGCGGCGGCAGGGTCGCGGGCTCCCCTACCCGGCGGTCCGGCGGAGCAGGGCGATGAAGATGGCGTCGGTGCCATGCACGTGCGGCCAGAACTGCGCGTACCGGCCGTCCGGCGCCGGGCACCGCAGGCCGGGAACCTCCGCCAGCACCCCCGGCGCATCCAGCAGCACCACGTCACCGCGGGCTGCGGTCACGTCCGCCACCACCTCCCGCGTCTCGGCAACATGCGGGGTGCAGGTCACGTAAGCGATCACGCCGCCGGGCCGGGCCGCGGCCACGGCCGCGCCGAGCAGCCGCCGCTGCAGCCCGCCGAGGGCCGCCACGTCCGCCGGGGTCTTGCGCCAGCGCGCCTCCGGCCGGCGCCGGAG
>DASQSC010000688.1:0-6196 GCA_035642555.1 Streptosporangiaceae bacterium
CGGCCCGGCGCAGCAGCGCCAGGTCGGTGACGATCGTGTCGACGCAGCCGGGCGCGGTGATCTCGAAGCTGCACTCCTCGACCAGCTTGGGGCGCCCCGCCGAGTCGGTGTGCTCCAGCATCGCGATCACCTGCCTGGCGCCGGCCGCGAGGTCCATCGCACCGCCGATGCCGCCGCCGGTCATGCCCGGGACCGACCAGTTCGCCAGGTCGCCGTTGCGGCCGACCTGGTAGGCGCCGAGCACCACGGCGTCCAGCCGGCCGCCGCGCGCGATCTCGAACGAGGTCACGCTGTCGAAGAAGGCCGCCCCCGGGCGCAGCCGCACGAAGTAGCCGCCCGCATCGTGCAGGTCCGGGTCGAACGAGTCGTCGCGGACGAACTCGCCGTAGTTCAGCATGCCGTTCTCGCTGTGCAGGATGATCGGCCGGGTGCCGACGAAGTTGGCGACCTGGGTGGGCAGCCCGGCCCCCAGGTTGACGACGGCGCCGTCCGGCAGCAGCGCGGCGATCCGCCGCCCGATCTGCTCCCGGGTCAGGCCGGGCTTGCCGTGGTAAACGCGGGCGCTGCCGGCTGGGCGACTCGCCCGCATCGGGAGGTTCCTGACGTCCAGCTGGGTGGTGCTGAGCACGACCCGGCTGACGAACGCACCGGGGAGATCGACGCTGCCGGGCGGGATCTCGCCCGGCTCGGCGATCTCGTCCACCTCGGCGATGGTGACCCGCGCCGCCTTGGCGAAGCTGACGTTGAAATTGCGGCTGCCGCCGCGGAACTCGACGTTCCCCATCCGGTCGGCCCGGTGGCCGCGGATGAACGCGAAGTCGGTGGTAATGGCGTGCTCAAGGACGTGGGGCTTGCCGTCGAAGAAGCGGATTTCCTTGCCCTCGGCCAGCGCGCTGCCCACCCCGGTCGGCGTGTAGAACGCGGGCAGGCCCGCGCCGCCGGCTCGCATCCGTTCGACCAGGGTGCCTTGCGCCACCATTTCCAGGGCCATCGTCCCGTCGCGGATCTGGCGCTCCGCCTCCGAGACGACCCCCGGGCGGGCCGAGAAGCAGGTGACCAGCCGGCCGATCTGATGGCTGTCGGCGAGCAGGTGAGCGGTGGGGTACCCGGGCTGCCCCAGCCCGTTGCAGTAGACGGTCAGCTGCTTGGACCCCTTGTCTCGCAGGGCCGCGATGAGGCTGGAAGGGAACCGGTGGGCGACGCCAAAGCCGGCGATGCCGATGCTGGTGCCGTCCGCCACGTCACGAACCGCTGCCGCGGGAGAACTCACCACCTTGTCAATGCGGTACATGCGAGCCTCCATGGTCCGCAGCAAGGTAACGGCAATGATATCAGATCATGTTGACTGAGATGTTGACAATTATGCTGACGAAAAGGCTACGGCGGCGGCGAGGGGCCCGCCCCGGGCTAAGCTCGCGGCCCGGCGCAGCATGAGCAGGGCGATGTCGTCCCGGCTCGGCTCGCCGCCCACCAGGGCTGTCATCACGGCTGCGCACGCCGCCTCCGGCGGCCCTGGCGCCACCACCTGGCACAGTGCGGCCAGGCCGTCGGCGAGCGGCCGGTCCCGCCGCTCGATCAGGCCGTCGGTGTAAAAGCAGAGCAGGGCACGCGGCGGGATCGCCACGGTCGTCGCCTGCCGCGGCGTGCCCAGGGCGACGCCGATCATCAGGTCCCCGGGGACATCGGCCAGGGCCGCGGGCTGCCCAGGCGCAGCGATGATCGGCGGGAAATGCCCGGCCAGGGAAATGCGCACCCATTCCATCCCCGGGTCGAACACCGCGCAGAGCACGGTGGCCAGCGCGCCCGGCTCGAAGTACTGCATCTTGCGGTCCAGCCGGCCGAGCACCTCGGCCGGATCCGGGGTCTCCAGCGCGTAGGCCCGCAGTGCGCTGCGCAGCCGGCCCATGACAACCGCCGCCGACAGGCCAGACCCCGCGACGTCGCCGATGACCACGGTCAGCTCGCCGGACGGGAGCGTGAAGACGTCGTACCAGTCGCCTCCGACCACGCCCTGACCCGCCACGTAGCGGGCGGATATCTCCGCCCCGGGAACCGCCGGGGGCGCTGCCGGGAGCAGGCTTCGCTGCAGCGCGCTCGCGGCCGCCCGGTCGGATCGCGCCAGCTGCGACTGAACGGCAACCGCCGCCCGGTCGGCCGCGAGCTGGAGCAGTTCGGCATCGTGGGGGGTGAACTGGCGCGGGGTGAGCGAGCCGACATGCAGCACGCCGATCACCTTGCCGCTGGCTATCAGCGGCACGCCCACCAGCGAACGGATCCCCTTCTTGAGCAAGATCGGGTTGAGCACGTTGTCATGATCGACGTGCCCAAGGATCACCGGCTTCCGCTCAGCGGCGATGAGCCCCGCGAATCCCAGCCCGAGCGGGATGCGCACGCCCTGGCGCACCTCGTCTTCCAGCCCGGTGGCGGCGGCCGCGATCAGCTGCCCGGAGCGGTTGTCCTGCAGCAGCAGCGCCGCGGTGTCCGCCTGCAGCACGCCGCGCGCGCGTTCGAGCAGCTCAATGAGGAAATCCTGATCATCGAGCTGCGACAGGGCAGCGTCGGTGATCGACTGGATATCCCGGAGCCTGTCATCGGCGCTCGAATTCGGCGACACCCCCGCAACCATGTCTCAAGAGTACGGGTTCGTCCCGTTGTTTGCGCTGGGCACGGCGGGTAGCAGGGTGCCTGAGCCTGGCGCGGGCCAGGCCGGAGAGGGCAACCGAGAGGGAGGCGGTCCGGTATGCCCAGGCCGCAGATCAAGGACGAGAAGACCTACCGCAGGCTCCGGGAGCAGGGGGAGAGCACTGAGAAGGCCGCCCGGATCGCGAACGCCGCTGCCGGCAGCTCGCGCCGGCGGGTGGGCGCCAGGGGCGGCCGCAGCCCTTCCTACCAGGACTGGTCCAAGGACGATCTCGCCAAGCGGGCACGCGAGATCGGCATCCCCGGCCGCTCGTCGATGACGAAGCAGCAGCTGGTCAAGGCGCTCCGGAACCACTGACCAGGGCGTACCCCGCGTTATCCCGGCTGGCCGCCAGGGCCGCGGCCGGCGGCCGGGCCGAGGTCGCCGGTCAGGTAACGCTCCACGGCGGGCCCGATGGCGGCGGCCAGTTCCTCGTTGCTCGCCCGGGCCAGCGGCTCGAGCTGGAGCACGTATCGCGCCAGGCCGAGGCCGACCACCTGGCTGCCGACCAGCGCCGCCCGGAATTCGGCGTCGCCGCCGGAAGCCGCGCCGCCACCGGCCGCGTCGCCGCCGGAAGCCGCGCCGCCGCCGGTAGCCGCGGCGCCGTCCACGGCCAGCCGGGCGATCCGGGACAGGATGTTCCCGGTGACGAACTCCCGCAGGGTGGCGGCCGCCTGATCGTCGCTCGCGGCCGTGCGCAGCAGCCCGAGGAACGGGGCCCGGATCGCGGCCACGTCCCAGATCCCCAGCACGGTCCGCATGACGTGCTCGCCCAGGCCGCGGCCGGGCTCCGGCAGGCCGTCCGCCAGCAGCGTGTCCAGCACGTCCCCGGGGATGACCGGCAGCTGCATCACGGCCGCGAACAGGCGCTCCTTGGTGCCGAAGAAATAGTGCACGAGCGCCGGATCCACCTCGGCCGCGGCGGCGATGTCCCTGATCGTGGCGCGGTCGTAGCCCACCTCGCCGAACCGGGTGCGGGCGGCGGCCAGGATCGCCTCCCGGGTGCCGCTGTCGCCGCCCCGGCGGCCGCTCCGCCGCCCGGACCCGCGCCGGCCGGTCCGGTGGGCCGTCACCGGGCACCGCCCGGGTTGTCCCCGGCGAGGGTGAGCTGGAAGAAGCTCTCTTCGAGCGTGGCGGGCGCCGCCCGGACCGTGGCCTGCAGCCCGCCGAGCGCGCCCCGCACCTGGTCCGGGTGGGCACCGGGCACCCGCAGCGTGCGGCCCACCAGCGCGGCAGGCAGACCGGCGGCCTCCAGCGCGCCGAACGCGTCCGCCCAGGACCCGCTCTCCACCACCGTCACCTCGCCGCCAGCGGTGATCTCGGCGGCGGTACCGGCGGCCACCACCCTGCCAGCGGCCATGATCAGCAGCCGGTCGCACTCCCCCGCCTCGTCCAGGTAATGCGTCGTGACCAGCACCCCGGCACCGCGCCCCGCGGCTTCTGCCACGGTCTCCCACAGCCGGGCCCGGCCCAGCGGGTCCACCCCGGAGCTGGGCTCATCCAGGATGAGCAGGTCGGGCCGGTGGTCAAGCGCCTCAGCGAAGGCCGTGGCGCGCTGGACCCCGAGCGGCAGCGAGCCGACCACCGTCTGCCCGAACCGCCGCAGCGGTTCCGGCAGCCCGCCGTGCCCGTCCCGGCCCGCCCGGCCTGCCTTGCGTGTCCGGCCGCCCCGGCCCGAGGCCCCCCGCTGGCCGAACACCGCCGCCGAGAATCCCAGATTCTCGCCCGGGGTCAGGTCGTCGTACAGGCCAAGGCCCTGCGGCACGTACCCGAGCCGCTGCCGGGTACGCCGCGACGGCGGCTCGCCGAACAGCCACACCTGCCCGGCGGTGGCGTGCAGCAGGCCCAGCAGCATCCGGATCACGGTGGTCTTCCCGGCGCCGTTCGCCCCCAGCAGGCCCACCACCTCGCCCCGGCAGACCTGAAGGTCAACCCCGTCCACCGCGGTGAAGTGGCCGAACCGGCGGGTCACGCCGGCGCACTGCGCGAGCACCTCGGTCACAGACGCCTCTCCCCGGCGAGCTCCCGCGCCAGTTCGGCCACGGTCACCCCGTCCTGCAGGTCCGGCTGGACCGGCTCCTCGGCCGGGACCGCAACGCCCGGCGCGCTCTCCCCTGCCGCCGGGCCTGGGTCCCACACGCGCCACCGGCGCTGGCGCCGCCAGGACCGGCGGGCCGCCTCCCCGGCCGGCCGCTGATCGCTCACCCGCAGCGTGCCCGGCATCGACGCCGCGATCTGCTCCGGCGTGCCCCAGGCCAGCACCCGGCCCGCGTCGAGGGCCAGCACGTGCCAGGCCCGCTCGGCCTCGTCCAGGTAGCTGGTGGCCAGCACCACCGCCGCCCCGTCGGCGGCGGCGCGGGCGATCAGCCACCACAGGTCGGCCCGGCTCACCGGGTCCACCCCGGTCGTGGGCTCGTCCAGCACCAGCAGGCCGGGCCGGTGCAGCAGGGCCGCGATCACTCCCAGCTTCTGGCGCATCCCCCCGGACAGCCGCCCGGCGAGCCGGCCGGTCACCCCGGCCAGCCCGGCCCGCGCCAGGAATTCCTCGCCCCGCGCCCGTGCCTGAGCCGCCGGGACCCGGTAGGCGGCCGCCCGGAACGCCAGGTTCTCGGCCACCGACAGGTCCGGGTAGATGCCCGACCCGGCCGGGAGGTACCCGATCCGCGCCGCCTCGGGCCGCCGCACCAGCCCGCTGGCGGGCGCCAGCGCCCCCGCCAGGCACCGCAACAGCGTGGTCCGCCCGGAACCGTCTCCCCCGACCACGACCGCGACCCGGCCGGGCTCCGCGCGGAAGCTGACCTGGTCAAGGGCGAGCGTGTCACCATACCGAACGGTCACCGTCTCGGTACCCCACCAGCCGCCAGCGGGATCGGCTGCCGGGCTGAGCTGACCTGGGCCCTCATCGTGGCCGGTCATCGTCACTCCTCACTCCCCGGCTACCGCTGCGGCCGGCGCTGGCGACGGCGCCTGGCCGCCCCCGGAGCGCCGCGGCGGGGCGGGCGCCAGGAAGGCCCGGAACCGCAGCACCGCCAGCGACACCACGACCAGGCCGAGCACGGCCAGCAGGACGAACGGCCGCCACAGCGGCCCGATCGGCTCCGCCCGGAGCATCACGCCGCGGGAGATCTCGTTGAAGTAGGTGAGCGGCAGGATGTAGGAGATCCAGCGCACCCCGGCCGCGATCGACGAGAGCGGGAAGATCAGCCCGGACAGCAGCACCTGCGGGAGCATGATCATCACCGATAGCTGGATCGCCTGTCCCTGGTTCTCCGACACGCTGGAGATGAGCACTCCCAGCCCCAGCGTGACGAACAGGAACAGCACCGCCCCCAGGCCGAACACCGCGTATGAGCCGCGGAACGGCACACCAAAGACCGCGACCCCGACCGCGAGCACGATCGCCAGGTCGAGGGCGGCCACGCCGAAGTAAGGGACGATCTTGCCGAGGAACACGTCCCGCGGCCGCAGCGGCATCACCGCGAGCTGCTCCAGGGTGCCCGTCTGCCGCTCCCGCAC
>DASQSC010000689.1:0-2065 GCA_035642555.1 Streptosporangiaceae bacterium
GGGCCCGGCGGCCGGACCAGCGGCCGGACCGCCGGGCGGCGCTGGCTGTGCCCGCTGCCGGTCAGCCACATCGCCGGGCTTGGCGTGCTGGTGCGGTCGCTGGCGGCCGGGACCGACCCGGTGATCACGGGCCGGCTGGACCCGGGCCGCGCCGATCCGGCCGCCCTCGGCTGCGGCTACGTCTCGCTCGTCCCCACCCAGCTGCGCCGGCTGCTGGCGGCCGGGGCCGATCTGGCCTCGTTCGACGCCATCCTGCTGGGCGGGGCGGCCATCCCGCCCGGGCTGCTCGCCCGGGCCAGGGCCGCTGGCGCCCGGGTGATCACGACCTACGGCATGTCGGAGACCTGCGGCGGCTGCGTCTATGACGGGACACCGCTGGCGGGCGTCACGGCCAGGCCGGGGCCCGATGGCCTGATCCGGATCAGCGGGCCGGTGCTGTTCGACGGGTACCACCGGCAGCCGGAGCTGACCGGCCGCGCGCTGACCGGCGGCGGGTTCCTCACCGCGGACCTGGGCCGGATCGAGGCCGACGGGCGGCTCACGGTGCTGGGCCGGGCCGACGACATGATCAACACCGGCGGCGAGAAGGTGGCTCCAGCCCAGGTCGCAGCCGTGCTGGAGACCTGCCGGGGGGTGGCCGAGGCGGCGGTCATCGGCCAGCCCGACCCGGAATGGGGGCAGCGGGTCACGGCCGTGGTGGTGCCGGCGGACCCGGCGGCCCCGCCGGAGCTGGCGGTGCTGCGGGCCCGGGTCAGCGAGGAAATCGCCGGCTACGCGGCTCCCCGTTCGCTGGTGCTGATCCCCGCCCTGCCGCTGCTGCCCTCCGGCAAGCCCGACCCGGCCGCGCTGCAGGCCCTGGCCTCCCGAGCGGCCCCAGCCCCGAGGGAAGCCCGTTCCGAATAATTCTGTTGTCCCAGCGGGAGATGATGGGCAGCAGCGGCACGGAACCGGCACCGGGTAAGGGGAGTTCCAGGCGGCACGGGTCGACGAACCGGTACCGGGTAACGGGGGTTCCAGGGGGTTTCCCCCTGGGCAAGCACGGCGGGCCAAGGCGCAGCCGTCCCTCGGACGGCAAGCATGCTTCGCCGCCACGGGAACAATCGCAGCGGCAGAACGTTACTAGATAGTGCCCGCGCTAAACAGTACCAACTGCTGCTGGATGCGCCAGTGCGCGCGAAGGGAGGTGCCTCATGGCGAGGAACGCGACCGCAGCCGCGAGCCAGCCGCGTGAGGCCCGGGGCCGCCGCAGCAGAAAGACCGACATGCCCGCCGGGGGCGGCGGGCCGACGGCCAGGGAAGCCATGAACACCACTCTCAGCACCGAGCCTGCCGAGGACGCCGAGGTCGTCGAGATGGAAGGGCTTGACGACACCACCGCCGCGGAGGCGGCAGCTGCCGTGCTCAGCGCCACCGCCGCGGTCGGCGCCAGCTCCGAGGTCGACCTCGACGACCAGACGTCGAGCATGGGCGACTCGGTCCACACCTACCTGAAGTCCATCGGCCGGACCAGCCTGCTCACCGCCGAGCAGGAGGTCAACCTGGCCAAGCGGATCGAGGCCGGGCTGTACGCGGAGCACAAGCTGGAGACGGAGCCGGACCTGGCCGCGGACATCAAGGCCGACCTGGCGGCGGTGGCCGAGGACGGCAGGCGGGCCAAGGCGCACATGCTGGAGGCCAACCTGCGGCTGGTCGTGTCGGTGGCCAAGAAGTACTCCGACCGTGGCCTGTCGCTGCTGGACGTGGTGCAGGAGGGGAACCTGGGCCTGATCCGGGCGGTGGAGAAGTTCGACTACAGCAAGGGCTACAAGTTCTCCACCTACGCCATGTGGTGGATCCGGCAGGCGATCCAGCGCGGCTTCGCCGACTCCGCCCGCACCATCCGGCTGCCGGTGCACGTGCTGGAGATGCTCAGCAAGCTGAGCCGGGTCGAGCGGGACATGCACCAGCGGCTCGGCCGGGAGCCGACGCCGGAGGAGCTGGCGGTCGAGCTGGACCGGACCCCGGACCAGATCGAGGAGCTGCTGCGCACCAGCCGCCAGCCGATCAGCCTGGACTCCACCATCGG
>DASQSC010000690.1:0-5040 GCA_035642555.1 Streptosporangiaceae bacterium
CCGCTGCGCCGGCGCCCGGGCCGAACTCCTCGTCCTCGTAGGCGGTGAGCTCGCCGCCGGCGAACCCGAACCGCCGCCGCCTGGCCAGCCCCATCGGCTCGGCCTGGCTGGCCCGGTAGAACGGGCGTGACACCGGCGCCCGCCAGTCGATCACGGCCGGCTGCCCCTGCGGGTCGTGCACGTGCCGCCGCCCGATGTGCAGCGCCTCCCCCGCTACCCCGGTCCCGCCCGCTGCCCCGGTCCCGTCCGCTGCCCCGGTCCCGTCCGCCGCCTCGTCCGCTCCCGCCTCCGGCGCCGCCCCGGGACGGTAGTCGAGCCGGCCGAAGAACAGCGGCGCGTCCGGGATGTCCCGCAGCGCCTCCGACCGCCGGTACAGATCGGCCTTGAGGTACTCCTCCGACACCCGGTCGCCCGCCATGGCCGGCAGGGACAGCACGTGCTCGCGCATGAGCCGGAGGAATTCGCGGGAGGCCGTGAGGTGCTCCCGCTCGGCGGCCAGCACGGGATCGGCCGGGCTGGCCGCCGATGGTGATGGGTCAGCGGAACGGTCGGTCCCGGGGTGCTGGGATTGCGTCCGGCTGGCGGCGCGCATGGCTGATCACCTCGATGGCAGCGAAAAGGGGAGCCGTCGAGCCTAACAGCGGGCCTGCCAGGGGGTCATCTGGTTTTCTGGCGCCCCGGGCCGGTGGAGGCGGCCGCCCCGGCGCTGGTGGCGAACCGCCGCGGCACCACCGCGAGCGCGACCAGCAGGGTGGCCGCGCCGGCCACGGCCAGCCCGAGATAGACGTCGTGGGTGCCGGCCGAGATGGCATCGCGCAGGTACCCGGCGGCGGCCGGGCCGAGCCGGCCCGGCCGGGCCAGGGCGCCGCTGACACCGCTCACCCCGTGCGGCAGCCGCCGGGCGAGCGCGGCGGGGGCCGCCGACAGCCTGCCCGCCAGGGCGGTGTTGAAGATCGCGCCGAAGATCGCGGCGCCCACGGCCTGGCCGAGGTAGCGGCAGAACATCACGGTGCCGGTGACTACCCCGCGCTGTTCCCAGGTGACCGTGGCCTGCGGGCCGACCACGGTGCACACCGAGATCAGGCCCAGCCCGAAGCCGAGCACGAAGGTGCTGGCCGCCGGCAGCCACACCGGCGGCCGCGGCGGGCCCGCCAGGAAGGCAATGACTGCGGCCAGGCAGATCGCCGCCCCGGCCAGCTCGGTGTCACGGAAGCCGATGCTCAGGAAGAACCGGCCCGATTGGGACGAGGCCAGCGGCCAGCCGATGCTCATGGTGGCCAGCACCGCCCCGGCGGCCACAGCGCCCAGGCCCAGCACGGCCTGGCCGAAGGTGGGCAGGAACGTGCTCGGCCCGATGACCAGCAGCCCGAGCCCCAGCGCGGTGAACCCGGAGCCGGCCAGCACCCGGCGGCGCCAGAACCACGGCGGCACGATCGGCTCCGCCGCCCGCCGTTCCGCCGCCACCGCCGCGGCGGTGGCGACCGCGGCCACCCCGAGCACCGCGATGCTCGGCGGCGACAGCCACGGCCAGGCCACCCCGCCTTGCAGCAGCCCGAAGATGAGCGCGCCCGCCGCCACCAGCACCGTCACCGCGCCCGCGACATCGATCCGGTGCCGGGCCCTGGCCACCTGCTCGTGCAGGAACCGGCCGGCGAGGACGAGCGCGACCGCCCCCAGCGGCAGGTTGATCAGGAAGATCCAGCGCCAGGACACATACTGGGCCAGCGACCCGCCCAGGGTGGGCCCGAACACCGCCGAGATGCCCCACACGCTCGACAGCCAGCCCTGCACCCGGCCGCGTTCCTCCAGTGCGTACAGGTCACCGGCGAGGGTGTTGACGGTCGCCATGATCGCCCCGGCGCCCAGTCCCTGCAGTCCCCGGAAGCAGATCAGGCTCACCATGCTCCAGGCCGAGGCGCACAGCGCGGACCCGGCCAGGAAGATGAGCGTGCCCGCGATCAGGACCGGCTTGCGCCCCCACAGGTCCGCGAGCTTCCCGTACACCGGGATGCTGACCGTCTGCGTCAGCAGGTAGCCCGAGAACACCCAGCTGAACAGCGAGAACCCGCCGAGGTCACCGACCAGCTGCACGATGGCGGTGGAGACGATCGTGTTGTCCATCGCCGACAGCGCCATGGCGACCATGAGCGCAATCAGCACCGGGCGGCGGTGCGCGGGATGGGGCGGCGCGGCCGCCGGGATGACGGAAGCAGGCATCTGCCCGCAGCCTAAACGGGGCCTTGCGCGCCCGGCCGGGCGGGGCCTATCGCCGCAACCTGGCACGATCCGGTCATCCAGAGCACAATGACCGGGTGGTCGCCGCTGCTGCCATCGCTCCCCCGCGCCAGCCGCTGCTGTCGGTGCGCGGGCTCGCGGTCCGGTTCGGGCCGCTGCATGCCCTGGACCGGGTGAGCTTCCAGGTGGACGAGGGCGAGCTGGTGGCGCTCGCGGGGGAGAACGGCGCGGGCAAGACCACCCTGGTGCGGTGCCTGGCCGGTGACATCGCCCCGGACGACGGCCAGGTGGTGCTGGCCGGCCGGCCGGTGCCGGCCGACCCGGCGGCGGTGCTGCGGCGCGGGGTGGCGGTGGTCTGGCAGGACCTGGCGCTCTGCGACAACCTGGACATCGCGGCGAACCTGCTGCTCGGGCGCGAGGGGCGCGGGTTCCTGCTGTCGGAGACCAGGCAGCGGGCCGAGGCGGCCGGCCTGCTGCGGGCGCTGGGGATCCCGCTCCAGGTCACCGCCCGCAGCGTGCGCACGCTGTCGGGCGGCCAGCGGCAGCTGCTGGCGGTGGCGCGGGCGATGGGCTGCCGTCCGAGGCTGCTGGTGCTGGACGAGCCGACCGCCTCGCTGGGCCTCACCGAGGGCCCGCAGGTGGAGGAGCTCATCACCACCCTGCGGCAGCAGGGGACCACGATCCTGCTGGTCTCCCACGACATCGAGCAGATGTTCCGGCTGGCCGACCGGATCGTGGTGCTGCGCCGCGGCCGGGTGGCGGGAGAGGTCCGGCCGGACGCCGCTCACCCGGACGAGGTTGCCGCGCTGGTGTCGGGCCAGCGGGTGGACTCGTCCCCGCGGCGGCAGCTCACCCGGCTGCACGGGCTGGCCGACCGGCTGGCGTCGGCGGACCCCTCGAGCAGCCTGTCGCTGATCCTGTCCGCGCTCGGGGCCGCGCTCGGCACCGGGCAGCTGTGCATCCACCTGCGCGAGCCCGGCGACGAGCTGGTCTGTGCCGCCTCGCTGGGCCTGCCGCCCCCGCTGCTGCAGGCCTGGTCCCGGCTGAGCTACGGGGCGGCGGGCGGGCCGGCCGGGCTGGCCGCGGCCACCGCCGGGGTGGTGGTGGACGACAACGTGCGCGCTGCCGCCGCCTGGGCGCCGTTCCTGGAGCTGGCCCGGGCCGCCAAGATCAGCAGCTCGTGGGCGGTGCCCGTGCTCGGGCCCGGCGGCCTGACCGGTGTCATCACCGTGCTGCGGCCGGTCACCGGGCGGCCGCAGCCGGACGAGCTCGACCTGGCGTCGGTGTACGCCGGGTACGCGGCGAGCGCGGTGGAGCGGGACCGGCTGCTGGAGCAGGTGACCGCGCGGAACCGGGTGCTGGAGACGATCCGGGAGATGCTGCAGACCCTGGCCGGCCCCATCCCGGTGCCGGAAGGGCTGGCGGTGGCGCTGCGCTCGCTGCGGCGGGGCCTGCAAGCGGACGAGGTGGCGCTACTGTCGCTGCCCGCGGACGGACCGCCCGCCTGCCGCGCTCACTCCGGCAGCGACGGCTCCGGCCAGCCTTCCCGGCCGGTGCGCGACGCCGCCGCCCGCGCGCTGGCTGGCACCCGCCACGACGGCAGGGCGAGGAGCACCGACGGCCACGGGCATCTGACGGTGACCTTCCCGGCTCCCGGCGGGCCCGCGGTGCTGGTCGCCGGCTGGCAGGCCCGGCCGGCCAGCGCGGACGCGGTCGCGCTGATGGAGGATGCGGCGCACTCGCTGCGGCTGGCGCTGGAGCGGGAGGCCGCGGTGCTGGCGCACGAGGAGGCCGCGGCGCTGCGCCGGTCGCAGGAGCTCCAGCGCAGCTTCCTGACCCGGCTGAGCCACGAGCTGCGCACCCCGCTCACCGCCATCCGCGGCTACGCGACCAGCCTGCTGCAGACCGACGTGGTCTGGGACGCCGACTCGCAGCAGCGGTTCCTGGCCCGGATGGCGGCCGAGTCGGCGCGGCTCGGCCGGCTCGTCGGCGACCTGCTCGACTTCTCCGCCATCGAGTCGGGGATCCTGCGGCTGCAGCGGGACTGGTGCGACATCCCGCTGATGCTGGAGGCCGCGATCGCCTGCCTGCCGCAGCCGGCCGCGACCGGGGTGGCGGTCTCGTGCCAGCCCGCGCTGCCGGCCGTGTGGGCCGACCACGACCGGCTCGAGCAGGTGTTCGTCAACCTGCTCGACAACGCCTTCCGGCACAACCCGGCCGGCACCCGGGTACGGGTCACCGCCGCGGCCACCGGCCAGGATCAGGTGGTCATCAGCGTCACCGACGACGGGAGCGGGCTTCCGCCGGACCTGGCCGCCGCGCCGTTCGAGCTCCGCCGCCGGGGTCATTCCGCCAGCGCCGGCGCCGGCCTGGGACTGTCGATCGCGCACGGGATCGTGGCGGCACACGGCGGCGAGATCGAGGCCGGGCCGGCCCGGCAGGGAACCTGCTTCCGGATCCGGCTGCCGGTGGAAGCGGCCGATCCGGGCGCCGCCGCGAAGCCGGATGCGGGGGCGAGACCGGACGGCGCCGGCAAGCCGGACGCCGCCGCGAAGCCGGGCCCGGCGCGGCTGCCGGCCAGCGCCGGGAAGGGCAAGGCCAATGACGCCTGACGCGGCGGCGAGCACCCGCGCCCTGCTGGTGGAGGACGACCCCAACATCGTTGACCTCATCCGCTCCAACCTCGCGGTGCGGGGGTTCGACACGATCGTGTCGGCCGACGGGGCGCGTGCGCTGCAGCTGCTCGAGACCGAGGACCCCGACATCGTGCTGCTGGACCTGATGCTGCCGGAGGCCGACGGCTTC
>DASQSC010000691.1:0-7752 GCA_035642555.1 Streptosporangiaceae bacterium
GGGGTACCGGCGGGTGCAGCAGGCCTGCCAGCAGGTGGCCAGGCACCTGTCCGGGCAGATCGCGGCGATGGGCCCGGCCGAGCTGCTCACCGACGGCAGCGAGCTGCCGGTGTTCGCGTTCCGGCTGACAGACCCCGACCCGGGGTTCAGCGTGTTCGACCTGTCCGAGCGGCTGCGCGAGCGCGGCTGGCTGGTGCCCGCGTACACGTTCCCGCCGGACCTGACCAGCACCGCGGTCATGCGGATCGTGGTGCGGAACGGGTTCAGCATGGACCTGGCCGAGCTGCTGCTCGCCGATATCCGCCGGCACGCCCGGGCGCTGGCCGCGCACCCGCAGGCCCACGCGCCGC
Organism: Streptosporangiaceae bacterium; assembly: GCA_035642555.1. Taxonomy (GTDB): domain Bacteria; phylum Actinomycetota; class Actinomycetes; order Streptosporangiales; family Streptosporangiaceae; genus JAIRTY01. The sequence goes on from DASQSC010000691.1 coordinate 351, forward strand.
TCGTCCCGCCCGCCCACCGCCAGCCGTTCACGCACTAGGCGTCCCGTGGCCGTCCGCGCGCGGTCCCGATTACCCTTCCGAACGGCCTGGCTCGGGCTGACTGCCGCCGGGCACGATCAGGCCGGTTTCGTACGCGGTGACGACGGCCTGGGTCCGGTCTCGCAGTCCCAGCTTGGCGAGCATCCGGCTGACGTGCGTCTTCACGGTCTCCTCGGTGACCACCAGCCGGGCCGCTATCTCCGGGTTGGACAGGCCCTGCGCGACCAGCCGCAGCACCTGCGTCTCGCGCGGTGTCAGCGCCGCGAGCGGGGCCGGGGGCGGTGCCGGCGCGGCCGGCCGCTGCCGGGCGAACTCGCTGATGAGACGGCGCGTGACGGCCGGAGCCAGCAGGGCCTCGCCCGCCGCGATCACCCGGACCGCGTCGAACAGCCGTTCCGCGGTGACGTCCTTGAGCAGGAAACCGCTGGCCCCAGCGCGCAGCGCGTCGTAGACGTATTCGTCGAGGTCGAACGTGGTGAGGATGAGGATCCGCGGCCCGCCCGGGCCGTCGCCGGCGAGCTGGCGGGTGGCCTCGATGCCGTCGGTGCCGGGCATCCGGACGTCCATGAGCACCACGTCCGGCCGCAGTTCCCGGCACAGCCGCACCGCTTGCCCCCCGTCGGCGGCGGTGCCGGCGACCGTGAAGTCCGGCTGGGTGCCGAGCAGCTCGGCGAAGCCGGCCCTGACCACCTGGTGGTCGTCGGCCACGACGATCCGTACCGCGCCGTGCCCGCCGGTCACCGTGGCTCCGGCCGCCTGGCCGCCGCTCATGCGCTGGTCTCGCTCTTGCCAGGCAGGGTCGCGGCCACCAGGAAGCCGCCGCCAGGGGCGGCCCCGGTGCGCAGGTCGCCGCCCACCGCCGCGGCCCGTTCGCGCATGCCGGTCAGCCCGAGCCCGCCAGCGGGACGCGCGGGCGGGCCCGGCCCGTTGTCGCGGATGAGCAGCTCCAGGGCATCGCCCGCGTAGTGCAGCTCCACGTCGACGGCGGCGCCGGGGGCGTGCCGCCGGGCGTTGGTGAGGGCTTCCTGGACGATGCGGTAGGCCGCGAGCTCCACGCCCGGGTCCAGCGCGGCCGGCGCCCCGCGCAGGATCAGCCGCGCGGCCGAGCCGCCCGCTTCCCGGGTGGCGTCCAGCAGCTCGTTCAGTTCCCGCAGCCCCGGCTGCGGCTGCCGGTCCGCCGCCGGCTGTCCCGGCGTGGCCGGCTGGGCGTCCTCGCGCAGCACGCCGAGCAGCCGCCGCATCTCGGTCAGCGCGGTCCGGGCCGTGTCGCCGATCGCCGACAGGCGCTGCGCCCCGGCCGCTGGCATCCCGGGCGTGGCCAGCCGGGCGGTCTCCGCCTGCACCGAGATCATCGAGACGTGGTGCGCCACCACGTCGTGCAGCTCCCGGACGATGCGGGCGCGTTCGCCGCGGGCGGTGTGCTCGACCAGGCTCCCGGCGATGGCCTGCCGGGTGTCCTCGCGCCCTTCGGAACGCGCCCGGGCAGCGATCCCGGCCCATGCTGCGACCGGGGCGAGGGACGCCAGCAGCACCGTGAGGACGCGGGATTCGGTGCCCGGGGGGCCGGCGAGCGCGAGGACCAGGAAGGGCAGGGCCAGCCCGGCGGCCAGGGCCGGCGGGCCCCGGCGGCCCAGCCGGTACAGCGCGATGAGCCCGGCGGCGGCGCCCGCGGCGGTCAGGGACTGGAACGCCGCGAGCGCCACCACGGCGGCGGCGGTGAGGATAACGGCGCCAGCGGCCAGCCCGCGCATCGCCAGCGGCAGCGTGGTGGCCAGGCACACCAGGCCGAGCAGGACTGCCGACTGCGGGCTGATGCTGGTGGTCACGTGCGGCACCGCCCCGGGAGTCACGGAGGTCACGGACTGGCTGGCCGAGTGGGTCAGGCCGAGCGGCCCGATGGACGGCAGCGCGAAGGCGGCCCGCAGCGCCAGCTCGGTGACGGCCGCCACGGCGAGCAGCATCGCGGCCATCGCGGGCGCCCGGCGGTCAGCGGCGAGCCGGCGGGCGCCAGCCCAGCCATGACCGCTGCGTGACCAGTTCACGAAGCCATTGTCACCGCCGGGCGGGCCGGCTGGCGTCCCCTTGCGCAGGGATACCCGCCTCCCTCCCGCGAGCGACACGCGGGCGCTGTCCCTGGCGCGGGTGACGGCCAAGACCGCTCGCAGGCGTGACGACCGGTACCGGCGCGGCTGCCTACTGTTCCGGCCATGGACGCAACTATCGAAGTCTCCGGGCTGCGCAAGCGGTTCGGGCCGGCGCTGGCGCTGGACGGCATGACGTTCACCGTCCGGCCGGGCCAGGTCACCGGCTTCGTCGGACCGAACGGGGCCGGCAAGTCCACCACCATGCGGGTCATCCTCGGGCTGGACGCGCCCGACGAGGGCCGCGCGCTGATCGGCGGGCAGCCGTACCCGGACCTGCGCTGCCCGCTCACCCACGTCGGGGCGCTGCTGGACGCGGCAGCGTTGCAGCCGAGCCGCAGCGCACGCAACCACCTGCTGTGGCTCGCTCACTCCCAGGGCCTGGGCGCCCGCCGGGTGGACGAGGTGATCGGGCAGGCCGGGCTGCAGGCCGTCGCCCGGCGCCGGGCCGGCGGGTTCTCGCTGGGCATGCGGCAGCGGCTGGGCATCGCCGCGGCCCTGCTCGGCGACCCGCCGGTGCTGATGTTCGACGAGCCGTTCAACGGCATGGACCCGGAGGGCATCGTGTGGATGCGCGGGTTCCTGCGGTCACTGGCCGCCGGGGGGCGGGCGGTGCTGGTGTCCAGTCACCTGATGAGCGAGCTGGAGGACACCGCCGATCACCTGGTGGTGGCGGGCCGCGGCACGGTGATCGCCGACACCAGCGTGGCAGCGCTGGTGTCGGCGGCATCCGGGGACCGGGTCGCCCTGCGCACCAGTGCCCGGACCGAGGCGATGACGATGCTGGCGAACGCGGGGGCCACCGTCAGCGCCACCGGCCGGGACACGCTCACCGTCGCGGGGCTGGCCACCCAGCGCATCATCGCGCTGCTGAGTGAGGGCGGGGTGCCGTTCTCGGAGGTGTCGGCGCACCGCGCGACGCTGGAGGAGGCATACCTGGAACTCACCCGCGACCAGGTCGAGTTCCGGGCCGCCGCACCAGCCAGCCAGGAGGCGGGACGATGACGACCATCACCCCCCGCCGCTCCGCGGCGCCGGCCGGTAAGGACGGCTTCGGGCAGCTGCTGCGGGCCGAGTGGACCAAGCTCCGGACCGTCCGCGGCTGGCTGATCGGCCTGGGCCTGGCGGCGGTCGTGACGGTCCTGCTCGGAGTGCTGACCGGCGGGAGCAATGACATCGCCTGCGCCACCGGCCCGGGCGCCCCGGTCAAGCACGGCCGGGCCTGCCTGCCTCCCCCGCCGCCGACGGCACCCGGGGGGCAGCCGGTGCGCGACGCGTTCTACTTCGTGCACCGGCCGCTGGCCGGCAACGGCAGCCTCACCGCCCGGGTGACCTCGCTCACCGGCCGGTACGCCGCCGGCCAGGGTCCGTACCCGCAGCTGACGACCCCGGGCGTGCAGCCGTGGTCCAAGGGCGGCATCATCATCAAGGCGGGCACGAAGCCGGGCTCGCGGTACGCGGCGATGCTGATCACCGGCAGCCACGGGGTCCGGATGCAGGACAACTTCACCCGGGACAGCGCCGGCCTGCCCGGCCGCGTCTCCGCGGTCTCGCCCCGCTGGCTGCGCCTGACCCGCGACGGCGACACGATCACCGGCTACGACTCCGCCGACGGTGTCCGCTGGACCCAGGTGGGAACCGCGCACCTCGCCGGGCTGCCCGCCACCGTCCAGGCGGGGCTGTTCGCCGCCTCCCCGGACCACACCGTGATCAACCAGAACTTCGGCGGCGGCGAGTCCGGCACCTCCGATCCCAGCCAGGCCACCACCGTCCTCGACCGGGTGAGCCTGGCAGGCCCGGCCAGCGGCGCCTGGACGGGAACCCAGGTGGGCGGAGGGCGCGCAGCCGCGGCGCCGGGCCGGTTCCAGCGGGCCGGGGGCGCGTTCACCGTGACCGGTTCTGGCGATATCGCGCCGGTCCCGCCGGGTGACGGCAACGGGCTGGGCCCGAACCTCACGATCGAGCGGAACCTGGCGGGTGCGTTCGCCGGGCTGATCGCGTTCGCGGTGGTGGCGGCGTTGTTCATCACCGCCGAGTACCGGCGGGGCCTGATCCGCACCACCCTGACCGCGAGCCCGCGGCGGGGCCGGGTGCTGGCGGCGAAGGCCATCGTGGTGGCCGCGGTCACGTTCGTGGCGGGGCTGGCCGCCGCCGTCGTCGCGGTAGTGGCGGGTGATCACCTGGCCGCCGCGAAGGGCTTCTACCTCTACCCGGTGACGGGTCTGACCGAGGTCCGTGTCGTGGCCGGGACGGCGGCCCTGCTCGCGGTGGGCGCCGTGCTCGCTCTCGGCGCGGGCGCGCTGCTGCGGCGGAGCGCGGTGGCGGTCACCGCGGTCATCGTGGCGTTCGTGCTCCCCTACATCCTCGTCGTGGCCTCGATACTGCCGGTGGGGACGGCGGACTGGCTGCTGCGGCTCACCCCGGCCGCCGGCTTCGCCATCCAGCAGAGCGTCCCCGCCTACCCGCAGGTGACCAGCCTGTACACGCCGAGCGGCGGGTTCTTCCCGCTCTCGCCATGGGCCGGCTTCGCGGTCCTGTGCGCCTGGACGGCGGCCGTGCTGGGGCTGGCCGCCTACCGGCTCCGGCGGAGGGACGCATGAGCCAGGCGGCAGCGGCCGGGCAGGTACGCCTGCCCGGCCGCCCGGCCGGAGCGCTGACCGGCCTGGGGGCGTGCCTCCGCGCCGAATGGACCAAGACCCGCACCGTGGCGGGGCCTGGCTGGCTGCTCGCAGCCACCGCGGTGCTGACCGTGGCCGTCAGCGCGGCCGTGATCGCCGCCGTCCGCTGCCCGGCCGGAATGGCGTGCCCGGTGGATCCCGGCAGGCTCAGCCTCACCGGGGTCCAGCTCGGCCAGGCCGTGGTCGCCATCCTGGGCGTGCTGACGATCGGCACCGAATACAGCACCGGGATGATGCGCACCACGCTCATCGCCACGCCACGGCGGTCCCTGGTACTGGCCGCCAAGGCGGCCGTGCTCACCGGCGGGGTGCTGCTGGCTGGGGCCGCGGGGGTGCTGGGATCGGTGCTGGCCGGGCGGCTGATCATGCCCGGCCACGGGTTCACGGCGGCCCGCGGTTTCGTGCCGCTGTCGCTGGCCAGCGGGCCGGTGCTGCGGGCCGCCGGCGGGTCGGTGCTGTACCTGGCCCTGATCGCCCTGCTCAGCCTGGGCGTCGCCGCCCTGGTGCGGGACTCGGCGGCCGCCATCGGGATCGTGCTCGGCCTGCTCTATCTCGCGCCGATCGCCGCCAGCTTCATCACCAATCACCACTGGCGTGGCCGGGTCGAACGGTACTCGCCGATGCAGGCCGGGCTGGCCATCCAGGCCACCAGGCACCTGGCCGGCCTGCCCATCAGCCCGTGGGGAGGCCTCGGCGTGCTCGCCGCCTGGGCGGCCGCGGCGCTGCTGGCCGGCGGCCTGCTGCTCCGCCTCCGCGACGCCTGATTTGGCAGAAGTCTGCTAGCTCTTCTATAATTCTTCCATGGCGTTGAGTATCAAGAGCGACGAGGCGGACCGGCTTGCCAGGGAACTGGCCGCCGAGACGGGTGAGACCCTGACCGACGCCGTCGTGACCGCGCTCAGAGAGCGGCTTGAACGCGAGCACGCCGGGCATGGCGCCGGTATGAGAACGCGGCTGCAGCGGCTGGCAGCCGACGTAGCGGCCCTGCCAGTCGCCGACGGCAGAGCGCCAGAAGAGATCATCGGCTACGACGAAGCCGGCCTGCCGCGGTGACAGCCCCGGCACGGAGCAGCCTTGTCGTCGACACCTCCGCGGCCGTGGCGGTGATCCTCGGCGAGCCGGGAAGTGACGAACTGGCCGGATGCCTTGCGGATGCCACCGACCGGTTGATGCCGGCTGCCATCCGGGTTGAACTCGGCATCGTCATCGAGGCCCGGCTGTGGCCCTCCGGCCAGGACATCGTCGACCGCTTCCTTCGCGACGCAAGGATCGACATCATGCCCGTGGATGCCGACCTCGCAGCCCGTGCGCTCAGCGGCTGGCGTCGATACGGCAAGGGCCGGCATCGGGCCGGGCTCAACTTCGGTGATTGCTTCACCTATGCGCTCGCGGAACGGACCGGGCACCCCGTGCTGTGCACCGGGGACGACTTCGCCGCGACAGACATCCCGGTGGTGCGCCCGGGCTCAGCCGCGCGCAAACCGGGTTGACCGCCACGGTGCCGGGTGCTGAAGTCGCCAGGTGAGCAGCTTCCGCGCCAACCGGCAGCACTGGAACCTGGTCAGCCGCGGCTACCAGGCGGAGCACGACCCGCAGATCGGCGCCGCGCCCAGGCTGTGGGGCATGTACGCCATCCCCGACGCCCGCCTGCACGCCCTCGGCGAGGTCGCCGGCCGCCGCGTGCTGGAGCTGGGCTGCGGCGCGGGCCAGTGGTCCAGGTCGCTGGCCGCCGAGGGCGCGATCGTGGCGGGGGTTGACCTGTCCGAGGCGCAGCTCGCGGCGGCGGCAAGCGCGATGGGGGCTGCCCGCTTCCCGCTGGTGCAGGCCGCCGCGGAGCAGCTCCCGTTCGCGTCCGGCAGCTTCGACCTGGTGTTCTGCGACCACGGCGGGCTGAGCTGGGCGCCGCCGCAGCTGGCGGTCCCGGAAGCGGCCCGGGTGCTGCGCCGTGGCGGCCGCCTGGTATTCAACGCCACCAGCCCCCTGTTCGAGGCCTGCTACGACAGCGGCAGCGGCCGGGTAACGGCCGGGCTCCGCAGCGATTACTTCGGGCTGGGCACCATCGCCGAAGACCACGGCGCCACCAGCTACCAGCTCACCTACGGCGGCTGTATCAAGCTCCTGCGCAGCGCGGGACTCATGATCGACGACCTCGTCGAGCCGCAGCCCGGCCCCGGGCTGCACAGCAGTTACCTGCACACCGACCCGCCCGACTGGGCGTCCCGCTGGCCCGCCGAGATGCTCTGGATCGCCCGCAAGGAGTAACCCCCTCGCCATACCGGCAGCCGCAGCCGGAAGGGCTGGCCGGGTACCAGGCTGCGGTCAGGCACAGCGCGATCACCGCGGCCAGCGCCCCGAGCCGGACCGCGGGCACCCCCGCCAGCATGGACCAGCGGGTGACCAGGTACACCCAGTGGATCCGGGGGCCGGGAATGCCGGGCACGGAGTAGAAGGTGGCGGCCGTCAGCCGGGCCAGCACCGGCCAGTCCAGCCTGCTGCCCGCTGGCAGCGCGAGCAGGCACAGCAGCATCGCGTCGTACCAGGGCC
>DASQSC010000692.1:0-3512 GCA_035642555.1 Streptosporangiaceae bacterium
CCGGCCGGGGAGGCGCTGGCGCTCACCGGGCCGCCGCCCCGGCACGCCGCGGCCGGCGCTGACAGCGCCCCGGCGGACGGCACCCCGCCCGACGGCATCTCGCCGGACGGCACCCCGCCAACCGGGTTCGCCCGGCCGCCGGACGGGGGAACTTACCGGGGGCTGCCGCGGCGGGTGCGGCAGGCCAGCCTGTCACCGCAGCTGCGGGAGGGCCGTCCGGCCGGGGCTGACGGTGACGGCCAGCCGGGTGCCAGCGAGCGCTCGCCGGAGGAGGCCAGAGACCTGGTGGCCTCGCTGCAGAGCGGATGGCAGCGCGGGCGCCAGGAGGACTCGCAGGATGCGGAGCAGCCCGAGGGCCCGGACAGCCAGCCGGATGCCGGGGGAAGCGAGGAGGAGTGATGGACTCACGCGACGGGGCCGCGCCGGGGCAGGAGCTGAGCTGGCTGCTCGATGACCTTGGCGACCGGGTGGAGCACTTCCGGCAGGCGGTGATCCTGTCCCGCGACGGGCTGGCAATGGCCGCTTCCAGCAACGTCTCCCGGGAGGACGCGGAGCACCTGTCCGCGCTGGCCGCCGGCGTGCAGAGCCTGGCCAGGGGCGCGGGGGAGCACTTCGGGGCGGGCGAGGTCCGCCAGACCATCATCGAGCTCGAGCGGGCGTTCCTGTTCGTCACGGCGGCCGGCCACGGCAGCTGCCTGGCCGTGCTGTGTTCCGCCAGCGCTGACGCGGGCCTGATCGCCTACGAGATGGCCATGCTGGTCAAGCGGGCCGGACCGCACCTGGCCTCGCACCCGCGGTCCCCGGCCGCGCAACTGGCAGCGGACTGAGCCAGCCGTGCCAGCCGGCGACAAGTGGCTCGATCGGAGCGCAGGGCCGGTCGTCCGCCCGTATGCTCTGACCGGCGGCCGGACCGCGCCCGCGGGCGGCGAGGTGCTTGACCTGGTCGCGGTCGTGGCGGCCACTGGGCAGGTGACCGGGGGCAGGGACGGGCTCAGCCCGGAGCATCGGCGGATCCTCCGGCTGTGCCAGCGGCCGGTCACCGTCGCGGACGTGGCGTCCGACACTGCGCTGCCGGTCGGCGTGGTCCGGGTGCTGTTGTCCGATCTGACCCAGGAGGGCTGGATCACCGTGCTTCCGCAGCGGCCTGCGGACGAGCAGCCGAGCGTCGATCTGCTCAAGGAGGTACTGCATGGGCTCCGGGCCCTCTGACGGCGCCGCGCAGTCCCCGCTGGCCGCATTCAAGATCCTGATCGCGGGCGGATTCGGGGCGGGCAAGACCACCCTCGTCGGCGCGGTCAGCGAGGTCCGGCCGCTGCACACCGAGGAGGCCCTGACCAGTGCCAGCGTGGGGCATGACGACCTGCGCGGGGTCGGCAGCAAGACCACGACCACGGTGGCGATGGACTTCGGCCGGATCACGATCAGCGGCCAGGTGGTGCTGTACCTGTTCGGCACGCCCGGGCAGGAGCGGTTCTGGTTCATGTGGGATGAGCTGTCCTACGGCGCGCTCGGCGCCGTCGTGCTGGCCGACACCCGGCGGCTGGGTGACTGCTTCCCGTCCGTGGACTACTTCGAGCGCCGCCAGGTCCCGTTCGTCGTCGCCATCAACTGCTTCGACGACGCCCCCCGGTACGACCCCGAGGACGTGCGGATCGCGCTCGACCTCGGGCCGCGGGTGCCGACCCTGCTGTGCGACGCCCGCGAGCGCGGCTCGGCCAAGGAGGTTCTGATCACCCTGGTGGAGCACGTGCTCGCGAGCAGGCCGCACGACGGGCAGGGCGCCGTGATCCCGGCCTGAGCGGACTGCTGCCAGCGCCGGCCCGCTAAACTGTCGGCGCAAATTCCTTTTCGCATTGCGAGGGAATCCTTCCTGGCCTGAAAAGTACTATTTGATGCGTGCCGTCTACGCTTGAAATCCGGCTGAATGTGTAACTGGCCCGCAGTCGTGGAATAGGTCTCCCGTAATTGATCGCTAGGGGGGAGATCAATGCCGGTGAACAGCAAAGCCCGCACGGCTGCTGGGCGCAGCTCAGCCCGTGCCGGCCGGTCCGCGGCGCCCAGCCGGAGCGCCGCTCGGAAGCCCGCGGGCGCCAGCAAACCCGCGAGCAGCAGGAGGAGTACCAGCAGCCGGAGAACGGCAAGCAGCAGCCGCGCAGTGGCGAGCAGGGGCCGGGCCCGGTCCAGCACCCGTGCCAGCACCCGTTCCACGGCCCGGCGGCCCGCTACCAGGCGCAGCACCGCCGGCAGCGGGACGACGCCGGCCGTGGCGGCCAGGACGGTCTCGACCGCGGCGGCGCGAGTCAACACGGCTGCCACCAAGATGACGTCGGCCGCCACCAGGGCCACCACCTCGGCTCGCACCATGTCCACTGCCCTGCAGGCGATGAACACCGCCACCAAGGCCATGAGCACCGCCTCGAAGGCGCTGACGAACGCGGCCAAGACCATGTCCGCGGTCAAGCAGCCGGGCGTGGCCAGCACCAGCCGGTCCACCACCAGCCGTACCACCCGCCGGCCCACGGCCAGCCGGTCCGCCGCCAGCCGGTCCGGCGGTAGCCGTGCCAGCGCCAGCCGTGCCAGCGGCAGCCGGTCCGGCACCAGCCGCTCAAGCACCAGCCGGTCCGGCGGCAGCCGGTCCGCGGCGGGCCGCGCCACGGCGAGCAGTTCGGGCACCCGGCCGGCCAGCCGGTCCGGTACCCGGTCGGCCGCGAGCCGGTCGGCCGCGAGCCGGTCGTCAGCGAGCAAGACAACGACGGCCAGGAAGCCAGCGGCTCGCAAGACAACGACGGCCAGCAAGCCGTCGGCTCGTAAGACAACGGCGGCCAGGAAGCCAGCGGCCCGGAAGGCAGCGATGCCCCGGCCGGGCGCGGCCGAGCAGCGGCCTGCGGCGCCGAGCCGCCCCGCGGCCGAGAGCCGTCCGGCGCCCGCGCAGCCGCAGCCAGCGGAGCAGCGCTCGCGTGAGAACGACTTCGGGGTGCTGGCCGGCCTGATCAGGTAAGGACGGCGGTCCCGGGCCGCGGCTGCGCAGCAGCCGCGGCCCGGGTCTTCGTTTCAGCCGGCCCTCCGGTCTGCTTAACTAGTCGGTAACTTTCGGAGGGCCTCATGGCGGATGTGCGATCGCTGCTAGCCGCCGCGGTCGGCGCTGGCAACGTGCTGACCGGCGCGGACACCGCGGACTATGCCCGCGACGAGACGCTGGGGCTGGCGGCGGCCGAGCCCGGGTTCGTGGTTCGCCCCGGCAGCACCGCCGAGGTAGCCGAGGTGGTGCGGATCGCGGGCGCGCACGGCCTGCCCGTCACGGCCCGGGGCTCGGGCACCGGGCTGTCGGGCGGCTCCGTGCCGGGCCGGGGCGGGATCATCGTCTCGTTCGGCCGGATGAACCGGATCCTGGAGATCGACACCGCGAACCATGCCGCGGTCGTGCAGCCGGGCGTGACCCTGGCGGCGCTGGACGAGGCGGCCGCCGCCCGCGGCCTGGTCTACCCGGTCTACCCGGGCGAGATGAGCGCCTC
>DASQSC010000693.1:0-2699 GCA_035642555.1 Streptosporangiaceae bacterium
ACCCCGGCTGCGGCGGCCGGCCTGACGGGCGTCATGCTCACCGCGATCCGCAAGGTCCACTTCCGCAACGGCCCCTGGAACGCCAACGGCGGCTACGAGTACCCCCTCGTGCTCATCGCCGCCCTGCTGGGCCTGGCTGACGCCGGGCCGGGCGAGCTGTCGCTGGACAGGGCGCTCGGCATTGACCGTACCGGGCCGGAATGGGCGCTCGCCGCGCTGATCGCGGGGGCGGCAGGCTCGGCGATCACGATCGAGTTCGGCCGCCGCCAGGCCGCCAGCGAGCAGGCAGCGACCGGGCCTGGCCAGGAAGAACAGCGCAAGCAGCAGGAGCGGGCCGGGCAGCCGGCGTAGGGGGGCCACCGGAAGCCCGGCCGGCCGCCGGGGCCCGGCCAGCCAGCCACGGCCGGCCGGGGCCCGGCGTGCCAGCGGCGCGTCAGGCGTTGATGTTACTTCTACCAGGGCGGAGGAATCTCCACCGGGCTGAATTTGATCACTTCCGTTCGCCCTGCTGACCTCGCCATACTTTGCCTGACCGAGTAACCGGAATCCAGCGCACATGGGCGCGAGCCAGCGCCACCGGTGACCGCGACCGCCTTCGGCCGGCGACCTGCGGCCCGGCCCCGGTGGCATTGACCCGCTCCGCCCGCACCGGAGCCCAGGGCGTGGACAGGCCGCCGCCATACGCGTGGCCGGCCATCGACGACCAGAGGAGACGGCCTATGCAGCGGTGCGGCGCGAGCCTGCAATGCCGCCGGGGCCCGCGGCCCGGCACGACCCCGCGGCCCGGCAGGAGCCCGCGGTGACGGTCTTCACGCTCGGCCCGGAGCAGCGGGCCCTTTCGCTTGAGGTCCGGGAACTCGCGGCCCGCGAACTACGGCCGATCGCCGAGAACGGGGCCGCCGGCCGGGTCAACCGGGAGCTGATCAAGGCAATGGGCAGGTTCGGCCTGCTCGACCGGCTGTTCCCGGGGCTGGCTGCCGGGCACCAGCCGCGGCTGGTCTCAGCGACCGAGTTCTGCCTGCTCTGGGAATCGCTGGCGACGGAGAGCACGCAAGCCGGGGCAGCATTCGCGTTGCAGGGCACCGGCAGCTACCCGCTGCTGGAGTTCGGGCAGCCGGAACAGGCCCAGCGCTGGCTGCCGGCGGTGGCCGCCGGCGAGGCGGTGCCGGGGGTCACGCTGTCGGAACCGGATGCCGTCACCGACGCCGGAGCGCTGCAACTCACCGCCCAGCCGGAGGGTGACGGCTGGCTGCTGTCGGGAGAGAAGGCCTGGATCCCGAACGCCCCGGATGCCGACTTCTACACGGTGTTCGCGCGGACCACGCCCGGCCAGGGCCCCGAGGGCGTGACGGCCTTCCTGGTGCCCGCGATCCGGCCGGGCCTGTCCGGCGAGAGCGTGGACATGGTCAGCCCGCACTCGCTCGGCACGCTTACGTTCGACAGCGTGCCGGTGACCGGGGATGACCTGCTCGGTACCCCCGGCCAGGGTTTAGAGGTCGCCGCGCGCACGGTGGCGGCGACCCGCCCGAGCGTGGGAGCGTGCGCGGTCGGCATCGCGCAGGCGGCGCTCGAGGCCGCCATTGCCTACACCGGGACCCAGGTCACCGCCGGCAAGCCGCTGCGGGAGCACCAGACAGTGGTGCACCTGCTGGCTGACATGGCGACCAGGACGGAAGCCGCCCGGGTGCTGGTGTACACGGCGGCAGCCGCCGCCGACACCGCCGCCAGCACCGCGGCCGTCCTCGCGGCCATGGCCAAGCTGCTCGCCACCGAGAGCGCGCAGTTCGTCGTGGACTCGGCGGTTCAGGTGCACGGCGCCCCCGCGCTGCAGCGCGGGCACCTGCTTGAGCACCTGACCCGCGAGGTCCGGGCATGGCGCGTCTACGACGCTTGCGATACCCGCTCGGTCATCGCGGACGGCCTCCGCGACAGCGAGTCCTACCGCACCGAGCTGCCCGGTACCGTGCCCCCCGAGAGCGACCCCCCGCAGGGCGAGCCGGAGCCCGAGGACCCAGGGGCAGCGACCCGGCGATGATAGACACCAGGGACGGCACCGTTCACGTAGTGATCGGGAGCGGCGGCCCGCCCTCAGCCGGTCCCGGCGGGCGCGAGTCCCTCCCCGGGGGACCCGGCCCGCCGGGTTCCGCCCGCCACCCTGGCGACTCGGGTGACGGGCAGCGGGGTGTGCCCGAGAGCCGGGTGCCCTGACGCCCTAACGACGGCCGCCTGACACCGCCGAACCGGTGCCCGGCTGCGAGGACGACGGGGAACTGGACGCGCTGCCGGACCCGGACGGTGACGGCGACGGCGAATCCGTCGGCGACGGCGACCAGCTGGGAGACGGCGACGACGACATGGTGGGCGAGTCAGGACCGTCCCAGCGAACCCTGACCACGATGCCGCCCGGCGAGATCCTGATCAGCGCCGAGCCTGCCTGGTCCGACCAGACCTGGATCCGCAGGTCCGCCCGGCGGCCGGCGGCCAGCCGGCCGCCCCGGGCGCCCAGCCTCACCTCTCCCGAGGAGGAACGTGCCGACCACCTCACCGGGCCGCCAGCGGCGGCGATCGTGACGTCCCCGGCAAGTCCGCTGCCGAGATCGAGCACGCCCGGGAACACCACCAGCCGTCCGGCTCCCCGTTTGGGCGAGCCGATCAGCGTCGGTACCGGCCGGGCGGTGCGCGACAGCCGCTGATGCACC
>DASQSC010000694.1:0-4207 GCA_035642555.1 Streptosporangiaceae bacterium
CCCGGGTCCAGCTGCCCTGCTCCGGGTGGCCAGCGAAGGCGCGCCCGTTCAGCGCCACCCACTCGTCCTCGTCCTGCCCGGTGACGAAGGTGCGCAGGGTGACGCCGGGCGGCAGCGACAGCGGCGGGAGCCGGTCCGCCAGCGGCCGCCGCAGCTGCCACAGCGCCCGGGACCGGGTGAAGCCGGCCGCGGCGGCGAGCCGCCCGGCCGCCGGCAGGTCCCCGTGCGCCCACAGCCGGATCTCGCCTCCGCCCGCCTCCGCCACCAGCGCCCGGGCCAGCATCAGGCCGTTCCCCTTCCGGCGGTGACCGGGTCCGATCACCAGTTCGCCGCCGCGGACCCCCGCCTCGTCCGGATAGCCGAGATGCGCGTAGCCAGCGAGCTCGCCGCCCTCGGCCAGCAGCAGGTTCCGGGCGCGGTCGCCGCCGCCGTCCTCCAGGTGCAGCCGGACCTGCTCGGACAGCGGGACGACCCCGTCGGCGGCGGCGGCAGCAGCGGCCAGCCGCAGGACCTCGGCTGCTTCTTCCTGGCTGACCCGCCCCCGGACCAGGATGGCTGGCTCAGCGGCGGGGGGACGCAGGGCTTGCCTCTTCCCGGCCGGCGCCGTCCCCCATGGCGCCCGCTCGGCCAGCTCCGCCCGCGGCGGGCGGCTGACCGTCGTCCGCCGGTGCCAGCAGCTGGCCCCGGCCCTCCTCGCCCGGCTTCAGCGGCACGAACCGGTACCCGACGTTGCGGACGGTCCCGATCAGCGCCTCGTGATCTGACCCCAGCTTCGCGCGCAGCCGCCGCACGTGCACGTCCACCGTCCGGGTCCCGCCGAAGTAGTCGTATCCCCACACCTCCTGCAGCAGGTGGGCCCTGGTGAAGACCCGGCCGGGGTGCTGGGCGAGGAACTTGAGCAGCTCGAACTCCTTGAACGTCAGGTCGAGTACCCGGCCCCGCAGCCGGGCGGTGTAGGTGGCCTCATTGATGGCCAGGTCGCCGGACCTGATCTCGTCCGGCGCGGCCGGTGCCAGGCTAGCGGCCTGGCGCCCGATCGCGATCCGCAGCCGGGCCTCGACCTCGGCCGGGCCGGCGGTGTTCAGCAGCACGTCGTCCGCGCCCCACTCCGCGGTCACGGCGGCCAGGCCGCCCTCGGTCACGATCGCGAGCACCGGTGCCTCCGAGCCCACCGTGCGCAGCAGCCTGCACAGCGACTTGGCCTGGATGAGATCGCGCCGGGCGTCGACCAGCACCGCGTCCGGGGGCGCCGCGTCAGCCAGCGCCGACGCGTCCGGCGGCGCGGTGCGCACCAGGTGGAGCAGCAGGCCCAGCGACGGCAGGACCTCGGGCGGGGACTCGGCGGCACTGGTGAGCAGGAGCAGTTCACTCACCTGCTGCCACCTCCGCCCTGCGTCCGCCGTGCGGGAGACTGCCCATGGACACGTACCCAAGTACCGGGGGCGGCACTGCCCTGATCCGTTGCCTGCGAGGATACCGAATATGGCGACAGCGACAATGCGCTACTGGGCCGCTGCCAAGCAGGCGGCGGGGGTGGCGGAGGAGAACGTCAGCGCGGCCACGCTGGCCGACGCGCTGGCCGTGATCGCCCGCGGGCGCGAGGAGCTGCGGGGAGTCCTGGCCAGGTCCTCGTTCGTGGTCAACGGGGACCCGGTGGGCGGCCGGGCACCGGAATCGGTGCCGCTCGCCGAGGGAGCGGTCGTAGAGGTGCTGCCGCCGTTCGCCGGCGGATGAGCGCGCCGTGGCGCCGTCGCCCGAAAGCTGGTGAACCCTCCGGCAGGCGGGGCCGTTATCAGGATGTGGAGCGCTTTGACCGTGGCACCAGCACGGGCTCGCCGGAATCGGCGTCCGACGAGGCGCTGGTGCGCGCGCTTTACGCCGAGCACGCGGCGCCGCTGCTGCGCTACGCGCTCCGGCTGACCGACGGCGACCGGCAGCGGGCGGAGGACATCGTTCAGGAGACGCTGCTACGGGCCTGGCTGCATCCGGAGGCGATCGCAGCGCGGCCCGCCCGCCCGTGGCTGTTCGCGGTCGCCCGCAACCTGGCGGTGGACGCGCACCGGGCCAGGAAGGCCCGCCCGCCGGAGGTGGCCGACTCGGCGCTGGAAATCCTGCCGGTTCCCGACGAAGCTGATCGGGTGCTCGAATCGTGGGCGGTCGCCGAGGCACTGGGCGAACTGCGGCCCGAGCACCGCCGGGTGCTGGTGGAGACCTACTACCTGGGCCGTTCGGTGGCCGAGGCGTCGGTCGTGCTCGGCATACCCGCAGGTACGGTGAAGTCCCGGACTTTCTACGCGCTCCGCGCGCTCAAGCTCGCACTGGAGGAACGAGGGCTGAGGCCATGACGGCCAGGGACGAGTGCCGCGACATCCGGCAGGCGCTCGGGGTGTACGTGATCGGCGCCATCGAGCCGGCCGAGCGTGCCCAGGTGGACGAGCACCTCGCCACCTGCCCGGCGTGCCGGGAGGAACTGGCCGGCCTGGCGGGGCTGCCCGCGTTCCTGCACCGGGTCCCGGTCGGCGAGGCGCAGCGGCTGGCGGCCGACGAGGACGGGGCCGCGCTCTCCCTGCCGTCGGCGAAGGTGCTGGACTCGCTGCTGGCCCGCACCGCCCGGGTGCGAAGGGCACGCAGGTGGCGCGCGATCACCGCGGCGGCCGCTGCGGTCGCGCTGGCGGCGGGGGGCGGTGTGGCCGGGGCGCTGGCGGCCGGGTCCGGCGGGGCGACCTCGGTGGCGGAGCATGGCTGGCACACCGTAACCGGGACCGGACCGCAGGCCACGGCGGCCGTGACCGTCAAGTACGCCACCCGGGTCTGGGGGACGGGCATGAAGGTGCATGTCCGCGGGATCCAGCCCGGGACCGTCTGCCAGCTGCGGGTCATCGACGCCGCGGGACATGCCACGGTGGCGGCGAGCTGGCAGGTGCCCTACCACGACGCCAGCGTCTGGTATGCCGCATCCTCGTCGGTGCCCGAGGGCAGCGTCCGCAGCTTCCAGGTAACGTCCGGCGGCAAGGTTCTCGCGACGGCCGACGCCAGGGAATGACCGGCGCTCTTCCCGCGCTGTAAGCGGTCGTGAGTCCCGGCTTGATCGCGCTCGTGGCCGCGCTGGCGGTCGCGCTCGCCGCTGGCGGTGTGTGGCGGTGGCGCGACGGCAGGATGCGCGCGGCCAGGTCCGGGCCCGCCGGGACCCGGCTCAGCGAGCATGACCTGGGCGCCCCGCTGGGTCAGCGGGCGACACTGCTGCAGTTCTCCTCCGAGTTCTGCGCCCCGTGCCGGGCGACCCGCAAGGCCCTGGCTGACGTTGCGGCCCGCACCGAGGGCGTGACGCACCTCGAGCTGGATGTCGCCGACCGTCTCGACCTGGTGCGCCGGCTGGACGTCCGCCGGACCCCCACCGTCTTCGTGCTGGGCCCGGACGGGCTGGTCACCCAGCGGGCCAGCGGGCGGCCGCGGCCGGCCGACGTGCTCGCCGCGATCGGCGGCGTCGGCAGCCAGGAAAGCCGGCCGGTTTAGGGTGCGTCAGTGACAGCCGGCCTGACCGCGCATAGCATCGGATCCGTGCTCCCCCCCGTCGTCGCCGGGCCCGGGCAGCCGCGCGCGTACCAGCCGCGGCTCGCATTGACCCTGCGCCCGCTGCTGACCAGGCGGCGCGCGGTCGATTTCTGCCGGGTCGCGACGGCCCTGTGTCGCCAGGTGCCACGCCCGGATCAGCCCGCCGAGCGGGGGTTCCACGGGCACGCCTCCCTGAGCCGGTAACGACCAGTGAGGCCCGGGCGGCCCCCGGTCCCGGCCAGCGCAACTGACCCGGACGGCTGACGGCGTGGTGTCAGCGCACCCGTACCCCGGACCCCAGGAAGGCACAGACATGAAAGTCGACCCCAGAGGACAGCGCTTCAGCGCCGCGCTGACCACCATTGTCCTGGCGGTGGTGCTGGCCATCGGCAACGCCGGCGGCTGGCTGCTGGCCGCGCAGGCGGTGGTGTTCGCCATCGGGACCGTGTTCGGCCTGCAGGCAGCGCCCTACGGGCTGATCTACCGGTGGCTGGTGCGGCCCCGGCTCGGCCCCCCCGCTGAGATGGAGGACGCCGCGCCGCCCAGGTTCGCGCAGGGGGTCGGCCTGGTCGTCAGCCTGATCGGCGTGATCGGCTATGCCACGGGCGTCACCGCCCTGGGCATGGCAGGCGCCGCGGCCGCCCTGGCGGCCGCG
>DASQSC010000695.1:0-3091 GCA_035642555.1 Streptosporangiaceae bacterium
CATATGTGGCGCTGAAGCGCAGGCTCAAGACCACGGTGGGTAAGCGGTTCAGCCGGTTCGTTGGCGTCGCCATCGTGTCGCTGGGCGCCAGCCAGCTCGCGCTCCTGGTCCTGGTCAGCGCCGCGCACGTGACGCCCGGCATCGCCGGCGTCGTGGCGGCGGCGTTCGGGGCTGCCGTCAGCTACGTGCTGAGCCGGTGGGCATGGGAACGCAAGGGCAGGCCCGATGTGCTGCGGGAGACGCTCCCGTTCTGGGTGGTGTCGGCCGGCGCGTGGCTCGTGCTCGGCCTGGCGAGTCACTACTCAAGCGTGCTGGCCAACTCCATGGGCCTGCATGCGTGGGAGCGGCAGGGCTTCATCAACGCCGGCTACTTCCTCGCCAACTGCGTCACGTTCGTGAGCAGGTTCCTGATCTTCCACTACGTCCTTTTCGCAGACCGGCGCTCCGCCCCCGTCGCGGTCCCGTCCGCCGCCGCGGCAGCGTCGTCGGCGGTGCCGGACGGCGGCGAGCCGGCCCCGTTCGGGGCGAACGGCTCCTGGCCGGCCAACGGGGACGGCGCCGGGCGCTGGGCTCCCGACGGGGAGGGTGCCGAGCTGCCCGGACGCGGTGCCCGCCGCTGACGCTCCCGCCACCAGGTGCCCAGCACCACTCCGGCGTAGTGGAGGCCGTAGATGGCGTTGTGCCCCTTCTTGCTCTCCCCCACCTGGCGCTTGTGAATGGTGGCCGGCACCTCCAGCACCCGGAAGCCGTGCGTGAGCACGCCGATGAGCAGCTCCGAGGACTGATACTGGGGCTGCTGCAGGCTGACCGTGCCGGTCACCTCCGCGCGCATGGCGCGCAGGCCGAATGACGAGTCCGTGACGCGCTGGTGCGTCAGCATGCTGATGGTCACCGCGAAGACCCAGGTGCCAAGCCGGCGGACGGGGTCCTTGGTCTCCTGGCTGCCCAGCGTGCGCGAGCCGGTGACGAAGTCAGCCTCGCCGCGGACCACCGGGGCCAGGATGCTCTCCATCTCGGCCGGGTTGTACTGGCCGTCGGCGTCGGTGGTGAGGATGTAGCTGGCGCCGCCGTCCCTGGCGAGCTGGTAGCCGAGGCGCAGCGCGGCACCCTGGCCGCGGTTGACCCGGACGTCGCACACGAGCGCCCCGGCCTCCCTGGCCTCGATGACGGTCTTGTCCTTCGACCCGTCCGAGACCACGATCACCGCCGTCGCCAGCCCGCAGATCTCGGCTGGCAGTGCCCGCACCACCGAGCCGACCACGCCCTCCTCGTTGTAGGCCGCGACCACGATGGCTACCGGCGGCAGCTTGGCCGTGCGGTCTCCGTTGTCGGCGAAGAACGCCGCTGCCGCAGCAGCGTCGACCGCCGCGTCGTCAACTACGGGCTCGCTCACTGTGCCGCCTTTCCGTCCGCCGTGGCGGGACCGGTGCCCGCGGGCGCGCCCTGGGGGCCACCCGCCCATTCCGGCCACACGGTCGCGATTCCTGACTTGAGGTCGTGTCCCGGCTGCCAGCCCAGGGCCCGGGCGGCCGCGTTGGCCACGATCACGGCTGGCATCTCGCCCGGCTTCGGCGGGACATGCTCCACCGGGATCGGCGCCCCGGTGACGCTGCGGGCCGCCTGCACGATGTCGTTCACGGTTACCGACTCGCCCGCCCCCAGGATGACCGGGCCGGTGGTGCCGGCCCGCCACACGGTGAGGATCCCGGCGACGATGTCGTCCACGTGGATAAGGTCACGGACCTGAGTGCCGTCGCCGTACACCTGGACCCCGTGGCCGTCCCGTGCCGCTCGCATCAGCCGGGGCACGAAGCTGTCCTTCTCCTGCATGCCCGGGCCGTAAACGTTCGAGAAGCGGAGCGCACAGCCGGCGATCCCGTACGCGGCCGTGTAGCAGCTCAGCAGCATCTCCCCGGCGGCCTTGGTGGCCCCGTACGGGGTGAGCGGGCGGAGGGCCACCTGCTCGGTGATGACCGACCGGCCCACGTCGCCCACGACCGCGTTGGTCGAGGCGAGGATGAAGCTGCCAACGCCGCGCTGGCGGGCAAGCTCGAGCAGAGTCGCGGTGATGTCCACGTTCACCCGGTAGGTGTCCGCCGGGTCCTCGATCGACCGGAGAACCGAGGTGACCGCGGCCAGGTGGATGATCGCATCCGTCCCGGGGGCGACCGCGCGATCAGCGACGGCGGGGTCGCACAGGTCGCCCGTCACCGACCGGACCCCGTCCACGTGCACCTCGCGCTTGTCTGCCACGGTGACGTCCGCGCCCGCGTCGAGCAAGGCCCGGACGACCCGCCGCCCGATGAAGCCGGCCCCGCCGGTCACCAGCACCTGGGGACGCTCGACAGCTCCCATCGTTCTCCCATCGCACTACCCGATCGAGTTGTCACCTGGTTTACCTCAAATACCTGGCCAGACGTTGCATTACCGGAACGTCCGGCCGTTGCCGCGCCAGGCCGGCGACGGGTCCGGGGTACGCGAGAAGCGCCCGGCCCGCACGGCTCCAGGTTCGCTGGCAGCGATTTCCGCCGCGCCAGTCCCACGGTCCTGGCGGCGCTTGGCAGTGTAGCGGGGCCAGGAGCGCTCCGGTGGCAGCGGGCCGGGCCAGAGCATCCCCCTGGCCCCGGTCTTCACTGAAAGCCGCTGCGGCAGTTACCCTCAAGCAGCACGACAAGCCAGTGCGCGAGGGCTCGCGGGCTGGGGCAGCCCGGCCCGGGCGGGCCGTTCGCAAGCGGTCCCGTCAGGTCATCACGGGGAGTACTCTGCCGAGGCGGTACATAATTACCACAGCACATGGTTGTGGCGGGCTGCCGGGTGCTGGTTTCGGCCCCACGCTCGGCGTGACCTGTGGAAACTGATCAATACGGAGAACGGGCGTTGCTGGCGGAAGGCCGGCCGGGAGACCGGGAGGAGGCAGCGGGATAGTGATGAGTGAAGGCGACGGGACGGCAGCGGCGGCTGCCTCCGCGCAGCGGGTGGCCGGCGCGTTCCGGTCGCCCGCGCCCGCAGCGGCCCCGCCGTCGGCCACCACGCCAGCCCCGGCATCGCCTCCCATGCCGGCGGTGGCCCCTGCGCCCGCAGCGGCCCCGCC
>DASQSC010000696.1:0-4378 GCA_035642555.1 Streptosporangiaceae bacterium
ACCCCGGCTGCGGCGGCCGGCCTGACGGGCGTCATGCTCACCGCGATCCGCAAGGTCCACTTCCGCAACGGCCCCTGGAACGCCAACGGCGGCTACGAGTACCCCCTCGTGCTCATCGCCGCCCTGCTGGGCCTGGCTGACACCGGGCCGGGCGAGCTGTCGCTGGACCGGGTGCTCGGCATTGACCGGTCCGGGCCGGAATGGGCGCTCGCCGCGCTGATCGCCGGCGCGGCAGGCTCGGCGATCGCGGTCGAGTCCGGCCGCCGCCGGGCCGCCAGCGAGCAGGCAGCGACCGGGCCCGGCCAGGAAGAGCAGCGCAGGCAGCAGGAGCGGGCCGGGCAGCCGACGTAGGGGGGCCACCGGATGCCCGGCCGGCCGCCGGCGGCCCGGCCTGCCACGGCGGGCCGGGCGCCGGCGTGCCAGCGCCGCGTCAGGGGTTGATGTTATTTCTCCCAGAGCGGAGGAATCTCCACCGGGCGTGAATCTGATCACTTCCGCTCGCCCTGCTGACCTGGCCATACTTTGCCTGACCAAGTAACCGGAAGCCAGCGCATATGGGCGCGAGCCAGCGCCACCGGTAACCGCGACCGCCTTTCGGCCGGCGACCTGCGGCCCGGCCCTGATGGCACTGACCCGCTCCGCCCGCACCGGAGCCCAGGGCGTGGACGGGCCGCCGCCATACGCGTGGCCGGCCATCGACGACCAGAGGAGACGGCCCATGCAGCGGTGCGGCGCGAGCCTGCAATGCCACCTGACCCCGCAACCCGGCGCGAGCCTGCAATGCCGCCGGACCTACCGGACCCAGCGGCCCGGCACGAGCCCGCAGCCCGGCACGAGCCCGCGGCCCGGCACGAGCCCGCAGCCCGGCACGAGCCCGCAGCCCGGCACGAGCCCGCAGCCCGGCACGAGCCCGCGGTGACGGCCTTAACGCTCGGTCCGGAGCAGCGCGTCCTCGCACTCGAGGTCCGGGAGCTCGCCGCCCGCGAACTGCGGCCGATCGCCGAGAACGGGGCCGCCGGCCGGGTCAACCGCGAGCTGATCAGGGCACTGGGCAGGTTCGGCCTGCTCGACCGGCTGTTCCCGGGGCTGGCTGCCGGGCACCAGCCGCGGCTGGTCTCGGCGACCGGGTTCTGCCTGCTCTGGGAATCGCTGGCGACGGAGAGCACGCAAGCCGGCGCAGCATTCGCGTTGCAGGGCACCGGCAGCTACCCGCTGCTGGAGTTCGGGCAGCCGGAACAGGTCCAGCGCTGGCTGCCGGCGGTGGCCGCCGGCGAGGCGGTGCCGGGGGTCGCGCTGTCGGAACCGGATACCGTGACCGACGCCGCGGCGCTGCAGCTCACCGCCCGGCCGGAGGGTGATGGCTGGCTGCTGTCTGGAGAGAAGGCCTGGATCCCGAACGCCCCGGAAGCGGATTTCTACACGGTGTTCGCGCGGACCTCGCGCGGCCAGGGCCCCGAGGGCGTGACGGCCTTCCTGGTGCCCGCGATCCGGCCGGGCCTGTCCGGCGAGAGCGTGGACATGGTCAGCCCGCACTCGCTCGGCACGCTGACGTTCGACAGCGTGCCGGTGACCGGGGATGACCTGCTCGGTACCCCTGGCCAGGGCTTCGAGGTCGCCGCGCGCACCGTGGCAGCGACCCGCCCGAGCGTGGGAGCGTGCGCGGTCGGCATCGCGCAGGCGGCGCTCGAGGCCGCCATTGCCTACACCGGGACCCGGGTCACCGCCGGCAAGCCGCTGCGGGAGCACCAGACAGTGGCGCACCTGCTGGCTGACATGGCGACCAGGACGGAAGCCGCCCGGGTGCTGGTGTACGCGGCGGCAGCCGCCGCCGACACCGCCGCTGACACCGCCGCCGGCACCGCGGCCAGCACCGCGGCCGTCCTCGCGGCCATGGCCAAGCTGCTCGCCACCGAGAGCGCGCAGTTCGTGGTGGACTCGGCGGTCCAGGTGCTCGGCCCCGCCGCGCTGCAGCGCGGGCACCTGCTTGAGCACCTGGCCCGCGAGGTCCGGGCATGGCGCGTCTACGACGCTTCCGATACGCGCTCGGTCATCGCGGACAGCCTCCACAGCGAGTCCTACCGCACCGGGCTGCCCGGTACCGTGCCCCCAGAAAGCGACCCCCCGCAGGGCGAGCCGGAGCCCGGGGACGCCGGCCGGTAACCGGGCTTCACGGCCGTGCCCCGGGACGTTTACCTGGCGTCGGCCGTCCGGCCAGCGGCCACCGGTCACGATGGTCGCGGGAGGGCTGATCCCTGCTGATCACCGACTGTTCCGGGTACGGCGCGCCGCCCTGCCAGGTGCACGCCCAGTTCGGCGCCGATGCGGCGACGGAGGCCGCGGTGTCGTGGGCCGCCCCCGTCCCGGCGGCCCGGCCCCGGCTGCGGCTGGGCCCGGCCGGCCAGGAGCCGGACCTGGAGGTGCCAGCCAGCGGGCGGGCCTATACCGAGGCGCTCACCGGCGAGACGGTGTACGCCTACCACGCGCGGGTGACCGGGCTGGAGCCGGGCACGGCCTACTGCTACCAGGTGGTGCACGATGGCGCGGAACCGGTCCGCGGCTCGCTGCGCACCGCCCCGCGCGGCCGGGCCGCGGGGTTCCGCTTCACCAGCGCTGGCGACCAGTCGATCCCGGCCCCGGCCGGGCAGGGCAGGGGCCCGTGGAGCCCGAACGCCGGCTACCTGGTCCCGGCGATCGAGCGCGCGGACCCGCTGTTCCACCTGATGAACGGCGACCTGTCGTACGCCAACATCAGCGACGCGCCGGTGGCGACCTGGGCTGCCTACTGGGCTAACAACTCGCGGTCGGCCCGGCGGCGGCCCTGGATGCCGGCCGCGGGCAACCACGAGAACGAGGTCGGCAACGGACCGCAGGGCTTCCTGGCATACCAGACCAGGTTCGAGCTCCCGGACAACGGCTGCCCGGGGTTCGGCGGCAACTGGTACGCGTTCACCGCCGGCACGGTCCGCGTCCTGTCGCTGAGCAACGATGACGTGTGCCTGCAGGACGGCGGCTTCAGCGAGTACCGCCGCGACCACCTGCCGGGTTACCGGGCCCGCGGCTGTGACCCGTACCTGCGCGGCTACAGCGAGGGAAGGCAGCGCGCCTGGCTGGCCGCCGAACTGGCCGCGGCGGCGGCCGCGCCCGGCATCGACTGGATCGTGGTCTGCATGCACCAGCCGGCCCTGTCGTCGGCCCGCTTCAATGGCGCTGACCTGGGCATCAGGCAGGAATTCCTGCCGCTGTTCGACGCTTACGGTGTCGATCTGGTGCTCGCCGGCCACGAGCATCATTACGAACGGTCTTTCCCGTTGCGCGGCACCCTGCCCGGAACCAGTGTCCTCACTCCGGCGCCCAGGGGCAGCGACCCGGCGATGATGGACACCAGGGACGGCACCGTGCACGTAGTGATCGGGAGCGCCGGGCATCCGGTGCATGCCCCGCCGGAAGGGCCGGGCACGGCCCCGGCCGGCTCGGTCATCGCCGCGACCGGCCCCGGCGATCGGCTGCACCAGCGCCGCTCGTGCAAGGTCAGCGAGCCCGCGCCGTGGTCGGCTCACCGGGAACGAGCGACCCAGTACGGGTTCGTCTCGTTCGACGTGACCCCGGCCGAGCCGGGCGGCATCACCTCGATCACGGCGACGTACTACGGTGCCGTCGCCGGATCGGCCGGATACGCTCCCCGGGACCAGTTCGTGCTGCGCAAGCCGGCCGGAGCGGCACCGGACCGGGCGGGCCGGGCCCGTGCCCTGAGCCGCGGCGGCCCGCCCTCAGCCGGTCCCGGCGGGCGCGAGTCCCTCCCCGGGGGACCCGGCCCGCCGGGTTCCGCCCGCCACCCTGGCGACTCGGGTGACGGGCAGCGGGGTGTGCCCGAGAGCCCGGTGCCCTGACGCCCTAACGACGGCCGCCTGACACCGCCTAACCGGTGCCCGGCTGCGAGGACGACGGGGAACTGGACGCGCTGCCGGACCCGGATGGTGACGGCGACGGCGAATCCGTCGGCGACGGCGACCAGCTGGGAGACGGCGACGACGACATGGTGGGCGAGTCAGGACCGTCCCAGCGAACCCGGACGACGATGCCGCCCGGCGAGATCCTGATCAGCGCCGAGCCTGCCCGGTCCGACCAGACCTGGATCCGCAGGTCCGCCCGGCGGCCGGCGGCCAGCCGGCCGCCCCGGGCGCCCAGCCTCACCTCCCCCGAGGAGGAACGTGCCGACCACCTCACCGGGCCGCCAGCAGCGGCGATCGTGACGTCCCCGGCAAGTCCGCTGCCGAGATCGAGCACGCCCGGGAACACCACCAGCCGTCCGGCTCCCCGTTTGGGCGAGCCGATCAGCGTCGGTACCGGCCGGGCGGTGCGCGACAGCCGCTGATGCACC
>DASQSC010000697.1:0-5140 GCA_035642555.1 Streptosporangiaceae bacterium
AGTCCTCGCCCAGCGCCAGCAGGAAGATGAACATCAGGAACGGAAGGAAGAACACCAGCCCGCCGCTGCCGCCGATCACCACGAACAGCACCACCGCCAGGCCCAGCGCGGCCAGGTAGGAAATCCCGACCGAGGCGATCAGGTAGAGCGGTGCCACCACGCTCCGCAGCACCAGGGCCAGCAGCACCCCGATGGCCAGGATCGCGATCGGGATCACCCGGGCCAGGTCGCTGTTGGAGATACTGCTGATGTCGTAGAGGGCGGGCGCCTGGCCGCCGGCGGCGGAGTCGCTGGCATGCACGGAGGCTGCCACGGCGGTGGTGGCGTGCCGCACCGCGGGCACCGCCCGCATGGCAGAGGTGCTGCCGGGATCGCCGGCCCGCAGGCCAGCCGAGAACTGCACGGTGCGGCCGTCCGCGCTGACGTAGTTGGCCGACGCCCGGTACAGCTGGTACAGGGCGGCCTGCTGGCCGCTGACACCCACCGGGGGCACGGGGGGCAGCGCGCTGGCCGGGCCGAGCCGGGCATGCAGCTTGGCGTAGGTGGCCGGCGGGATCGCTGTCCCGACCGGGTTGAGCGGCCCGGTCACGGTCGTGAACACCCGGTTGCCCGCCAGCTCCCGCTGGGCGGCGGCCAGTTCCGCCGGCTGCTGCCAGACGGGCTCGGAGAACCGGAAGATCAGGCTGGTCGGGTTCGCCGACGACTGCGGGAAGTGGCGGGCCAGCAGCACGGTGCCGGCCGCGGAGTCGCTGCCCGCGGGCGGCGAGGTGTTGCCGCCGAAGCCGGAGGACTGGTACCCGAGCACCGCGAACGCCAGCCCGCCGAACAGGACCAGCCCGGCCAGCAGGGTCGGGACCGGGCGCCGGACGATGCGGCCGGCGATGGAACCCCACACCCCCGGCCTGCCGCTGCCCTGGATGCTCCACGGCAGCAGCTTGGGGCGGCGGAACGCGGCGGCGAACACCGTCCGCTTCACCGCCAGCAGCGACAGCCGGACCGACAGCAGGGCCGGCAGCAGGGTGAGGCCGGCCGCCAGCGTCACCCCGACCGCGATCGCGAACGGGATGCCCAGGTCGGAGTAGAACGGGAAGCTGGCGACCAGCAGCGTGAGCACGGCCGCGATCACCGTGCCAGCGGAGAAGGTGATGGACTCGCCCACCCGGGTGACCGAGGTGACGATCGCCTGCCGGGCCGGCGGGCGCGCCCCGGCCAGATCCCGGCCGACCGCCCGGAGCAGGCCCCCCCGGCCGGGGGCGTACACCTCATCGGCGTGGCCGGCCTCCCGCAGCTCCTCCCGTACCCGGAACACCAGGAACAGCCCGTAGTCGGTGCCGGCCCCCAGCACCAGCACGATCATCAGGTACTGCGCGAGCGGGGACACCTGCAGGCCGTGCCGCGCGGCCTCAGCCACCAGCGGGCCGGATATCAGCACCGCCACCAGTGCCGGCGCGACGGTGGCCAGCGCCAGCGTGAGCGACCGGAAGATCAGCACCAGCAGCACGATGATGAAAATCAGGGACAGGTTCTGGACCTGGCTGCCGGTGTTGCCGGACGCCTTCTGCTGGTCCACCTGGACGGCTAGCGTCCCCGCCAGGTGGGCGTGCAGGCCGGTCGGCAGCCCGGCACTGGCGATGTCGGCCCGCATCGTGTCGACCAGGCTCTCGGCGGTGTTCTGGCCGCCGCCCATCTGCCGGGCCAGCACCACCAGCTGCATGGCCTGGCCGTCCGGGGAGCGCCCGGAGTCGATGACCTTGCTGACGCTGGTGATCCTGGCCAGCCGCGACTGCAGTGATACCACCGCCCTGGCGTCGGCCGCGGTAAGCGGGCCGTCCGAGCGCGCCGCCACGACCGGCACCGGGACCAGCCCGGCCGTGCCGAACGGCGCGGCCAGCTGCGCGGCGTGCTCGCTGGGCGCGCTGGCCGGCAGGAACTTGGTGTTGTTGCTCTGGGTGACGCTGGACAGGGCTGGCAGCAGCGAGATCGCCGCGATGGTTCCCGCGACCCAGGCCGCCAGCACCAGCCAGCGGAACTTGACCGCAAAAATCCCGATTGCCCTGAAAAGTGAGTCAGCGTGCACGCGCAGACTATACGGTCCGGACCTGAGCGGCCGCTGATAGCCCGGTGAACGCCCTAGGATCAGGGACCCATGACCACCAGGGGTGAGCGATGACCACACCGCCGGGCCCAACGCTGATCAGCGTGGTGATGCCGGTCTGCGGGGTCGAGGAGTACCTGCCCGGGTGCCTCGACTCGGTGCTGGGGCAGCCCGGCCCGGCGATCGAGGTGATCGCGGTCGACGACGCCTCGCCCGACCGGTGCGGCGAGATCCTGGACGTGCGGGCCGGCCAGGACCCCCGGCTGCGGGTCATCCACCTGCCAGCCAGTGGCGGGCCCGGCCCGGCCAGGAACCGGGGCCTGGCGGAGGCGGCCGGGGAGTACGTGTGGTTCGTCGATCCGGACGACCTGCTGGCCGAGGGCGCACTGGCCGCGGTCGCGGCCGCGGCGGCAGCCGAGCGCCCCGACCTGCTGCTCATCGGCTACGTGATCAGGTACCCGTCCGGCCGCAGCGAGCCCGGCCCGGGGGCCGGCCTGCTCCGGGACGCGCCGCCGGGGCTGACGCTGGCCGGCCGCCCGGCGCTGATCGACCGGACCATGACCTGCTGGAGCAAGGTGTTCCGGCGGGCGTTCCTGACCGGTCTGCGGGTCCCGTTCGCCGCCGGGATCCACGAGGACGTGGCGGTGAGTTCCGCGGCGCTGCTCGGCGCGCGCCGGATCTCGCTGCTGGACCGCGTCTGCTATGAGTACCGTCGTCGCAGCGAGTCCTTCCTGGCGGTCCCGAGCCTGGCGAACTTCGCCATCTTCCCCGCCTACGATCAGGTGTTCGCGATGCTGGACGCGGCCGGCGCCGGGGCGGCGCGGCCGGCCGTGACGGCGGAGATCCGGGCCGCCGTATTCGGGCGCGCCATGCAGCACTACACCACGATCCTCGCGAACGGTCTGGTGCCCGGCGGGGCCCGGCGGGAATTCTTCGGCCGGATGGTCCGCGACTACCGGCGGTACCGGCCGCCCGGCTACCGTCCGCCGCCAGGGCTGCGCGGGCTCAAGGTCAGGCTGGTCGCCGTCGGTAATTACCCCGCCTACGCCGTGCTCGCGCGGCTGAACGAAGCGCGGGTCCGGCTGCGCCGCACCGGGAAAACCGCCATCACCGGGGTCCGGGACACCTGCCGCAAATCACTCCCTATCATGCGCGGGGTGCATTTAGATAGGGTGCGGGAGCGGTGATGCCCGTAGGGGCCGAACTACCGGGACGGTGGTGACTTAATGCGACACCTGCTGGGAATTGTGCTGGCCGTGCTTCTCGCGGCCGCCCTGTTCTTTGCCGCCAGCTGGGGCTACGTACACCTGGTGGCGCTGCACGGGGCCTCTTTGACCAGCACCCGGGGGCTAGAAGCGCTGGGCGCGCTGGCAGGCGCCGGCCTGCTGCTAGGAATCTTGCTGTCTGTCCCGCAGGTCTCGGCGCTGGCGACCGTCCTGCCCGGGATCGTGCTGGTGGCCTGGACGGTGCTGCTCGCGGTGCGCGAGCACACGGCGTTGCGGTACATCCCGATGAAGGGCGAAAGCTTCGGGCAGGGCTTCCAGACGCTGCTGACCACGGGCGTGCTGGGGATGGTCGGCGTTGCCATGATCATTCCGCTGTTCGTTCCGCGCCGCTGGCGCGGCCCGGACCTGGCGGACATGGCCGACGAGGACGAGGACGTCCTGTCCGGCACCGCTACGACAGGCCTGCTCTCCTGACACACGTCGCCGGCCCGGGCTCAGCCCGGGCCAGCGACGTCATACACGGACCTCAGCGTGCCTTGAACTGCGCTGCCTCGGTTGAGCCCGCCAGCGCCACGGTCTCGGAGTCCGGGTTGATGGCGGACGCGACCAGGTCGAAGTAGCCGGTCCCGACCTCGCGCTGGTGGCGGGTCGCGGTGTAGCCGCTGGCCTCGGCGGCGAACTCGCCGTCCTGCAGCCGCACGTAGGCGGGCATGCCCTCGTCGGCATAGCCGCGGGCCAGCTCGAACATCGAGTAGTTCAGCGCGTGGAAGCCCGCCAGCGTGATGAACTGGAACCGGTATCCCATCTCGCCCAGCTCGCGCTGGAACTTCTCGATCGTGCCGTCGTCCAGGTGCTGGTGCCAGTTGAAGGACGGCGAGCAGTTGTAGGCCAGCAGCTGGTCCGGGTACTCGGCCTTGATCGCCTCGGCGAACTCGCGCGCCTCGTCCAGATCAGGCGTGGAGGTCTCCATCCACAGCAGGTCGGAGTACGGCGCGTAGGCCAGGCCGCGGGCGATCCCGGCCACCATCCCGTTCCGGACCCGGAAGAAGCCCTCCGCGGTCCGCTCGCCGGTGAGGAATTGCCGGTCGCGCTCGTCCGCGTCGCTGGTGATCAGCGTGGCGGCGTGCGCGTCGGTCCTGGCGACCACCAGCGTCGGCACGTCCAGCACGTCGGCCGCGAGGCGGGCCGCGTTGAGCGTCTTGATGTGCTGCCCGGTCGGGATCAGGACCTTCCCGCCGAGGTGGCCGCACTTCTTCTCCGAGGCGAGCTGGTCTTCCCAGTGCACCCCGGCGGCGCCCGCCGCGATCATGGACTTCATCAGCTCAAAGGCGTTGAGCACGCCGCCGAAGCCCGCCTCCGCGTCCGCGACGATCGGGGCCAGCCAGTGCGTGCCGCCGCCCTGCCCGTCGCTCTCCGCCCAGGTGATCTGGTCGGCGCGGAGCAGGGCGTTGTTGATCCGGCGCACCACCTGCGGCACCGAGTTGGCGGGGTACAGGCTCTGGTCGGGGTAGGTCTCGCCCGCCAGGTTGGCGTCCGCGGCCACCTGCCAGCCGGACAGGTAGATGGCCTCAAGCCCGGCCCGCACCTGCTGCACGGCCTGGTTGCCGGTGAGAGCGCCGAGCGAGGAGACGAAGTCCCGCTCGCCGAGCAGCCGCCACAGCCGCTCGGCCCCGAGCCGGGCGAGCGTGTGCTCCTCCCGCACCGAGCCGCGCAGCCGGATCACGTCGTCCGGCTCGTAAGTCCGCTCGATGTTCCGCCAGCGGGGGCTGCTGTCCCACTCCTGGCGCAACTGTGCGGCCTCCTCTGCCGGGCCGGCCGC
>DASQSC010000698.1:0-4635 GCA_035642555.1 Streptosporangiaceae bacterium
GCGGACGGCCTCCGCGGGCGAGGCGGCGGCGAGGCTGGCCGGCGTCGGCCAGCGGGCCAGCCAGGCTTCGTAGGCGGGCAGTACCCGGGCGACCGGGGTCTGCTGCAGCATGATCTCGCTGACCAGCACCGCCCACGCCGAACTGCCCGGACGCCGCCAGGGCAGATCCCGGGCATGGCGGGCGTACCAGGCCAGGATGGCCGCCGCCGGATCGGCTGCCGCCTGGCCCTGGGGCACCGTGTCCGCCGTCACCTGACCGATCCTGGCACAGCCGCCGCCTCGTCAGGACCGCACCGCGAACGGCGCGCCGCCGAACACTCTGCGTAATCACGTTGCATACTCAGCGTATGCGTCACTATTCGTCTCGCTACCGGCAGCCAGCCGCCCCGGACGTCTACTGGCGGCGGCGGGCCCTCGCCCTGGCCACTGGTATCGCCGTGGTGGCACTCCTGGCCTGGGCCGTGAACGGGATGCTCAGCGACCCGGCGACCACCCAGACCGCCTCGGCTGCCAGGGCGCCGGGCGGGCAGGGCCAGGGCGGCCAGGACGGGACGCAGGGCGGCCAGGCTGCCGCCGGCTCCGGCGGCGGTCCGGGTAAGGCCGCCGGGCATGCCACGGCAAGTGCCAGCGCCAGCCCGTCGGGCAGTAGGTCCGGCCGGCCGTCCGGGATGCGGTCGCGGCGGGCCTCCGGCGGGCAGCACGGCGCAGCGGGCTCGTGCCGGCCCGGCAACCTGGTCCTCACCCTCGTCACCACGCAGCACCGGTACCGGGGTGGCGCCTGGCCGATGTTCAAGGCTTACGTGGTGAATACCGGCTCCCGGCCGTGCGGGCTCAACACCGGGTACCGGTCGCTGGCGGTGATCATCAGGTCCGGGCCCGCACGCGTGTGGGGCTCGGGCGACTGCGGCCAGGGCCGCGCCTCGCACCCGAAGCGGCTCGCCCGGGGAGTGCCCGTGGTGCGGCGGCTGTCCTGGAACCGCCGGTCCTCGTTCCCTGGCTGCCATCCCAAGGGCAGCTCCGCCCGCCCCGGCCACTACTCCGCCACCCTCGTCAGCGGCCACCTGACCAGCAAGCCCGTCAGGTTCGTGCTCCGCGGTCCGGCTACCGCGCAGCCCTGATGCCCACGCGTTCCCGGATGGCGGGCCGGGCTGCTGCGACCAGCTGGCCACCCACCGGACGTGTTACCTGGGCCGGCCCAGTGCCGCGGCGATGGCGCCCTTGACGTCGGTGACCTCGCGGACGCTGGCGAGCGCGTCCTGAGCGCCGCCCGCCGTGCCATCCGGTCCCCGGCTGCCTGGCAGCCCGCTGGTTCCGGCCGGCACCAGCGCCTGCCGGAACCCCATCCGCCCCGCCTCGGCCAGCCGCCGCTGGACTCCCGGCACCCGCCGCACTTCCCCCGCCAGCCCGACCTCGCCGATCGCGATCAGGTCGCCGGGGACGCTCAGCCCGGCGCTGGCGCTGGCGATCGCCAGCGCCAGCGCCAGGTCCGCCGACGGCTCGGTCAGCCTCATCCCGCCCACGGTGGCGGCGTACACGTCGACCTTGCCGAGCTTGAGATCGGCGCGCTGCTGCAGGACGGCCAGCACCATCCCGACCCTCGCCCCGTCCAAACCGGAGGTGACCCGGCGGGGGATATCGAGCACCGACGAGGCCACCAGCGTCTGGACCTCGGCCAGCAGGGGGCGCCGTCCCTCCAGCGTCACCGTGACACAGGTCCCTGGCACCGGGTCGTGCCGCTGCGACAGGAACAGGCCGCTCGGGTCGGGCAACCCGATCAGGCCGTATTCACCCAGGTCGAAACAGCCGATCTCGTCGGTCGGGCCGAACCGGTTCTTCAGCGCCCGCACCATCCGCAGCTGGGCGTGCCGATCGCCGTCGAAGTGCAGCACCACGTCCACCAGATGCTCGAGGGCGCGGGGCCCGGCGATCGAGCCGTCCTTGGTGACGTGGCCCACCAGCACCGTGGTCAGGGCCTGCTGCTTGGCGACCGCGGTCAGGGCTCCGGTGACCTCCCGGACGTGAGTGACCCCGCCCGGGGCGCTGTCGATGCCGGGGGCGCTGATGGCCTGGATGGAGTCCACGATCAGCAGCTGCGGCTGGACCGTCGCCACCTGCTCGAGCAGCGCCGCCAGCTCGGTCTCGGCGGCCAGGAACAGGTTCGGCCCGGCCGCGCCGATCCGGTCCGCGCGCAGCCGGACCTGACCGGCCGACTCCTCCCCGGTGACGTACAGCACCCGGCCGGTCTCCGAGGCCAGCGCGCCGGCCTCCAGCAGCAACGTGGACTTGCCCACGCCTGGCTCGCCCGCCAGCAGCACGACCGCGCCCGGGACCAGCCCGCCGCCCAGCACCCGGTCGAGCTCTGCCAGCCCGGTCGGGCGGGC
Organism: Streptosporangiaceae bacterium; assembly: GCA_035642555.1. Taxonomy (GTDB): domain Bacteria; phylum Actinomycetota; class Actinomycetes; order Streptosporangiales; family Streptosporangiaceae; genus JAIRTY01. Next base: position 2,382 of record DASQSC010000698.1, read on the forward strand.
GCTGGCCGCCCGCGCGTCCACCTCGGTGATCGGGACCGCCGGGATGACGGCCTGCCGCAGGCCGCCCGCCCCCAGCCCGCCGCCGCGCCGCCCGGCCGTTCCGGCCTTCCCGGCGCGCGCCAGCACCGGCACGGCCGCCTCTGCGACGGTCCCCCAGGCCTGGCACCCGGCGCAGCGGCCGGCCCATTTCGAGGAGCGCCAGCCGCACTCCGAGCACTCGTACCCGGGCCCGGCGGATGACTTGCCCATGACCCGCACGGTAACGGGCAGGTATGACAGTCTGACCCGACACTCCAGCGGGGACGTGCGTGAACGCCCGCGGCCGGGCGGGCGCATAAGCTGGTCCGGGCAGGACATGCCGAGGACAGGTCCTCGCCAGCCATGCCTGGGCCGCCCCGGGCAGGAAGGAGTCAGGTTGAGTTCTGCCGGCAGCGCATCCGGGCCGCGCGTCGCCCTGTCCACCGCGTCGGTGTTCCCGGACCGGGCGCCGGACGCGTTCGAGACGGCGGCACGGCTCGGGTACGACGGCGTGGAGGTGATGGTCTCGGCCGACGCCGTCAGCCAGGACATCGACATCCTGCGCCGGCTGGCCGACTACCACGGCGTCCCGGTCATCGCGATTCACGCCCCGTGCCTGCTGGTGACGCAGCGGGTGTGGGGCAGGGACCCGTGGCGGAAGCTGGCCCGGTCGGCCGAGGCCGCGCGCGAGCTCGGCGCCGGCGTGGTGGTGGTGCATCCGCCCTTCCGCTGGCAGCGGGATTACGCCCAGGACTTCACCGCGGGGCTCGCCAGGATGCAGGAGGAGACCGGCGTCGTGTTCGGCGTCGAGAACATGTACCCGCTGCGGGCGGGCGGCGCCGAGATGGCCCCGTATGCGCCGAACTGGAACCCCGTCCCGTACGACTACCCGGCCGTCACGCTCGACCTCTCGCACACCGCCGTGTCCGGGTCCGACGCCCTGGAGATGGCGGCAGCCCTGGACGGCAGGCTGGCCCACGTGCACCTGGCCGACGGCACCGGCGTCACCAACCGGGACGAGCACCTGGTGCCCGGCCGGGGCGCCCAGCCCTGCGCGGAGCTGCTGGCGCGGCTCGCGGCCCAGGGATACCAGGGCGCGGTGGTGCTTGAGGTCAACACCCGCCGGGCGGCATCGCGCCGGGAGCGAGGGGAGGACCTGGCCGAGGCGCTGGAGTTCGCCCGCCGTCACCTCGGCCAGCCCGCTGGCACCGTCAGCCAGGCGACCGCCGCCGGATCTGCCCGCTAGGGCCGGTCCGCCGGTCTGCCGCCTGCTGCGCGTCGCCCGCAGCGGCTTCTCTCGGCGCTGCCGCAGCGGCTGGCCGATCTGACCCGGGTGGACCGGAACGTCCCCGAGGATGCATGCTTGCGATCATGCCCGGCACGCGCACATCCGCGACGGCCAGCCGCGGCCCCGCGGCGGACCTGGCCCGGCTCCCGCCGGGGGTGACCGATCGACGCTGACGCTCCGGTGATCGCCGAGGTCATCAGGTCCGGGTTCACCGAGTCCCGGCACCGTGTGTCGCTGGTCGCGCTGGCAGCCGATGGCAGCGAACTGATGCGCGCCGGGGACCCGGCGGTCCCGGTGTATCCCCGTTCCGCCAACAAGCCGCTGCAGGCGGCGGGCATGCTGGCGTGCGGCCTCGACCTGACGGGGAAGCTGCTGGCGCTGGCGGCGGCCAGCCATTCGGGCGAGGACTTCCACGTGGCGGGGGTGCGGGAGATCCTGGCCCGGGCCGGCCTGTCCGAGGACGCGCTGCGCTGCCCGCCCGCGCTGCCGCTCGCCGAGCACGCGATGATCGCGCTGCTGCGTTCCGGCGGTCAGCCCGGCCTGGTGTATATGAACTGCTCCGGCAAGCACGCCGCGATGCTGGCCACCTGCGTGCGGGCTGGCTGGCCCGCCGGGACCTACCCGGATCCGGGGCACCCGCTGCAGGTGGCGCTCCGGCAGACCGCGCAGCGGCTGGCCGGGGAGCCGGTCACCGCGGTCGGGGTGGACGGCTGCGGGGCCCCGCTGTTCGCGCTCTCGCTGGCGGGGCTGGCCCGGTCGTTCCGCGCGCTGGTCCTTTCGCCGCCCGAGTCAGCGGAACGGAGGGTCGCCGACGCGATGCGGGCCCACCCGGACTGGACGTCGGGATCAGACCGGCCAGAACGGGCGCTGATGGATGCCGTCCCGGGACTGCTGCTCAAGGCCGGGGCGGAAGGGGTCGAGGCGTTCGCGCTGCCGGACGGCCGCGCC
>DASQSC010000699.1:0-5238 GCA_035642555.1 Streptosporangiaceae bacterium
CTCCAGCTCCAGGTTCGCCGTCCCGACCGCGCCGAAATCGCAGCCGGCCCGGGTGTAAGGAACCCACGGCGCCGGGGTGGTCCGGTCGGGCTTGGGCGCCGGATTGGTCGTCGCAGGCGGGGAAGGCGCGTACACCATGGACGGGTTCGTGTCGTGGCCAGTGGCCGGGGCGGACGCGGTGTCGAAGACGGGGTCGGTCCAGTAGGCGAACGATCCCGCCGGGTCGGTGCTGCCGTCCGGGTTGAAGGTCCGGTAGCTGTTGGAGATCGGCATTCCGTGACGGTCGCCGTACAGCCCGGTCAGCGTGGTCAGGATGTTGTCGGCGGTGTGGGCGATCAGCGGAGTGTGGTTGTTGGACAGCATGGTCCCGCCCCGCTCGATGAAGTTGAGCAGGTTGGGCATGAGCTGCAGGTCGGACGGCACGTTCGGGTTGTCGCGGAAGAAATGGACGTTGTCGAACACGAGCTGCACCACGTGCTTGACGGAGCCTTGCAGCTGGCATCCGCTGGCCGCCGCGGTGGCGGCGATGCGCGTGCTGGCGGTGGTGCGCGCGGAGCCGGCGCTCCCCATCGTGCCGGCCGCCGGCACCGCCTGCCTGGTTAATGCCGCCGCCGTCCCGCCAGTCATGGCGAGCCCGGCCAGCAGCACCGCGCTCCCGGTGACGGCTGTCAGTCTCCTGGTGAGCCACTGCAGGCGCTGTCGCATGGTCCCCTCCTCGTCCGGCGGGCAAGCCGCCGGAATCTCCCCGGTCACGGTGCCGCCGGAAATCCTCCCGGTGACCGTAGGGCCGCCGTGCAAACTTCCGGCGAAACCCCGGGAACGGCCAAGCCAAGACTCGGCCGGTATGCCGCTCCTTCGATCGGCCGGTATGCCGCTTCTAGAATGACATTCCGTGGCGGTCAGGGCGGTCATCTTCGATTGGGGCGGGACCCTCACCCCGTGGCAAATCATCGATCACGAAGCGCTGTGGCTGGAGATCTGCTCGCCGCACTATGCCGCCCGGGCGCCCGTGATCACGCGCCTCTCCGAGCTGCCGCGCCACCTCGATGCCTGGGGAGCCGCGTAACCCCGGCCGGCCGCACCCGGCCCGGCCCGGCAACCCGGCCCGGTTCGCGCCCGCGACCGTCACCGGCGGCCTGACCACACTGACCCCGTGATCATGAAACGATGGGCGACGGAAAGGAGGCCGCGATGGGGATCCGGGCCGTTGTCCTCGACATCGGCGGGGTGCTGGAGCATACGCCGCCGCTAGGGACGGACAGCAGGTGGGAACAGCGGCTGGGGCTGGCGCCGGGCGAGATGGCGCTGCGGCTCGGGGCGGTGTGGCGCGCCAGCGGCATCGGCGCGATCACCGAGGCAGAGGTCTGCCAGCGCACCGGCGAGATCCTGCGGCTGGGCCGGGCCGACGTGGACGCCTACCTCGCCGACGCCTGGACCGAGTACCTCGGCACGCTCAACCAGGAACTGGCCGTCTACTTCTCCGGGCTGCGCCCCGCCTACCGGACCGGGATCATCAGCAACAGCTCCGTCGGCGCCCGCGAGCGGGAACAGGCCCGCTACGGGTTCGAGCAGATGACAGACGTGATCATCTACTCCCACGAGGCCGGGATCGCCAAGCCCGATCCGCGCATCTACGCGCTCGCCTGCCAGCAGCTCCAGGTGCGGCCGGAGGAGATGGTGTTCCTGGACGACGTGCAGGCCAACGTGGACGCCGCCGTCGGCGCTGGCATCCGCGCCGTGTTGTTCACCGGCACCGATCAGGCCATCGCGGACATCGAGGCGCGGCTGCGATGAGCGTCCGGCCGCTGCGGCTGCTGGGCGACCCGGTGCTGCGCACCCCGGCCGATCCGGTCACCCGGTTCGACGACGCCCTGGCCAGGCTGGTCGATGACCTGATGGACACGGTGACCGAACCGGGCCGGGCGGGCCTGGCCGCCTGCCAGATCGGCGTCAGCCTCGCCGCGTTCTCCTACAACGTGGAGGGCGAGCACGGCTACGTGATCAACCCGCGGGTGACCGCGACCGAGGGCAGCCAGGAAGGGGCGGAAGGGTGCCTGTCCGTCCCGGGCGTCACGGCCATCCGCCAGCGGGCCGCGTACGCGCAGGTGCAGGGCGTTGACCTGGCTCAGCGCCCGGTGACCGTGGCGGGTCACGAGGAACTCGCCCGCTGCCTCCAGCACGAGACCGATCACCTGCGCGGTGAGCTGTACATCGACCGGCTCGCCCGCGCCGAGCGGCGCCGGGTCATGCGCCTGCTGGCCGAGCTCCCCGGCTGAGCATCCGCGCCGCCCCGGCCGAACGGTCCCGCCCCGGCCGGACGGCCCCGGCCTGCCCGAACGAGTGCCGCCCGGGTTAGCGGTAGCGGAACCATTCCAGGTAGCGGCGGAACACCCCGCCCTCGCGGGTCAGCGACGGGCCCGCCGGCGGCGCCTGCTCCCGCTGCCTGGCGACCGGCTGGTCGTAGTCGGTCCGCGCGATGGCGTCGACGATCTGCTCCTCGCTGAAATCCTCGGAGCCGTCGATCACCGGCACGAACCCGACCAGCATCCCGTCCCGCATCACCTGGGCTTCCAGCCCCGCAGTGCCGTCGGTGTCCCACTCGGCTTCCCGGCCGCCGGGCAGCATGACGCGTAGCCCGATCTGCCCCACCCCGACGTGCGCCATGTGGGCGTTGACGCCCCGGTCGCGGAGTGCGTCCACCACCCGCCGCGCCCTGTCCTCGTCCATGGTGCACGGTAGCGCGACCGCCGCAGTGCCCGGGCCCGCAACGCCGGCCCCGCCGGGCAGGTCCGGTAGCGTCGGCGGCATGGCCACCCTGGTGTCATTCCACGCCCACCCCGATGACGAGGCCATCGCCTGCGGCGGGGTCATGCACAAGGCTGCCGCCGAGGGCCACCGGGTGGTGCTGGTGGTCGCGACCCGGGGCGAACGCGGCGAGATACCCGACGGGTTCCTGACCGGCGGGGAGGAACTGTGGCAGCGCCGGGTCGCCGAGACCGAGGCCGCGGCTGCGATCCTCGGCGTCCACCGAGTGGAGTTCCTGGGCTATCAGGATTCCGGGATGATGGGCACCCCCGCCAACGACGCGCCTGGCTCGTTCTGGACCGCGCCCGTCGACGAGGCCGCCAAGAAGCTGGCAGCGATCCTGGCCGAGGCCGACGCGGACGTCCTGACCTGTTACGACGACAACGGCGGTTACGGCCATCCCGACCATATCCAGGTGCACCGGGTGGGCCTGCGCGCCGCGGGCCTGGCCGGCACCCCCCGCGTCTACCAGAACACCATCAACCGCGATCACCTGCTGCGGGGCATGGCCCGGTTCGCCGAGCAGGCGGCCGGCGCCGGGATCGAAGCGCCCGACGTGGCCGGCGACCCGGGCTTCGGTAAGCCCGAATCGCTGATCACCGCGGCCGTTGACGTCACCGCGCACCTGGCCGCCAAGCGCGCGGCGATGCGCGCCCACGCGAGCCAGATCAGCGAGAACTCGTTCTTCCTGGCGATACCGGACGAGGCGTTCGGGTACGCGTTCGGCACCGAGTGGTTCATCCGGGACGGACAGGGCCCTGGCATCACGGAGACCGACCTGCTGGCCGGGTTCTGACCCGGTCCCCGGCCCGCCTTCGATTCCGAACGGGCCCGGCACCCTAAGCGCTGGCGCGCGACCCGGGCCCCGCGGGCCTGCTGACGCGGGCAACCGCCTGCTCAGGCACCGAGTACGTGGCGATCGCGCGGCCCGCCAGCCGGGTGGCGGCCGCTGGCCGCGCCAGCACGGTGGCGGCGGCCCGGAGCAGGATCAGCAGGCTGGGCGGGTCGCGCGTCACCGGGGTCAGCATCTCCGAGCCGCCAGCGAAAGCGCCGTGCCCGCTGACAGCGTCGCGCAGCGTCCGCGCCGTGGCCCGGCGGGATCCGGTCCGCTCGGCGGTCCCGAGCAGCAGCGCCAGCGTGCTGTGGGTCCGCACCCCGGGCCGCCCCGTCACCAGGTCCGCTGGCAGGGCCCGCCCCGCGGCCAGCGCGATGCTCAGCAGCGGCAGGTTGCACCCGCTGGCCGCCGCGTTCGCCGGCTCCACCAGGCGCGGGTTGCACTCGATGAACACCGGCTCACCGCCGACATGAAAGTAGTCCAGGGCGAGCCCGCCGTGCCAGCGCAGCGCCTCGCCCACGGCCGCCGCCCAGTGCCGGGCCCGCGGGTGGTCGACGCTCAGCCGGGCGGCGGCGCTGCCGCCGATGCCGGTCCCGGTCTGCACGCTGGTATGCGCGGCGAGCAGCCGCCCCTCCCGGAACAACGCCTGGACCTGCCCGTACTGCCCGGCCGCCGGTTCCTGCGCCAGCAACGGCCCGCCGCCAAGCTGGGCCAGCGCGCGGCGGCGCTCCCCGGCGTCGCGGACCGGGCGGACGCCCTGCCCGGCGGTGCTGAACGGGGCCTTGAGGAAATACGGGAACGCCAGTCCAGCCAGCGATTCCTCGTCGCCGGCCAGCCACCACCGCGGCTGCGGGGCGCCGAGCTCGTCCAGCAGCCGGGCAAACTCGATCTTGCTCTGTACCCGGCGGAAGCTGCCCGCCGGTGCCAGCGCGACCGGAGTGGCCGCGGGCAGCCGGTCGCGCGCCACTGCGAACAGCCACGCCTGCTCATGAGTGGGGAGCAGCGCGTCGAACCTGCCGCTGGCCAGCACGCGGGCCACGGCGGCCAGGTACCCTTCCGGGTCGCTGGCCGCGGCCGGGCAGCGGTGCAGTGCCCGCAGCCAGCGGCTCCAGCGGCACAAGGCGAACGGGTCGCTGCTCATGGCCTCGACCCTGACGCCGGCGCGGCCCAGGACGGTCAGGTGCTCGCGGGCGGTCAGGCTCGACGCTTCCGAGAGCAGCACCCGGATCCCCGGCGACCGCACCTGGCTCATCGCCGCCATCGTCCCGCGCAGCAATCGCCATGATCAAGCCATTAGGGTCGTCCCAGGCGCAGCAATGCCTTGATCATCCGCGCGACCGTGAAGGGGCTGCGGGCCTGCGCGTCGCTGCGGACATGGAGGAGCGGACCATGGCAGCAACTACCCGGATCGCCCGTACGGCCTGGGAGGGCAACCTCGCCCAGGGCCGGGGCACGGTCACGTTCGCGTCGTCCGGCATCGGCGACTACCCGGTCTCCTGGGCCGCCCGCGCTGCCGATCCGGACGGCATGACCAGCCCGGAAGAGCTGATCGCCGCCGCTCACTCCGCATGCTTCGCGATGGCGCTGGCACATGGCCT
>DASQSC010000700.1:0-5641 GCA_035642555.1 Streptosporangiaceae bacterium
GGGCCTGGACCAGGTCCAGCGCGGGGGCCGCGCCGGGCGGGAGGGCGAGCCCGGGCGGCAGGCCCGGGCCGCCGCCCGGGGCCGCGGCTTCCGGGCCGGACGCGATCACCAGGCCCGCGCTGGCCTCGGAGTCCTTGAGTGCCTGCAAGATGTCCACCGCGGCGTCGAGCCCAGCGACCGCGACCGCGTCGGCGGCAGCGCCCAGCGCTGCCGTGATCGCGTCCTGCGCGCCGTCGGCCACGGTCAGCAGCGCGGCCACGGCACCCAGCACCCCGCTGAACCGGGCCGGGTCGCCGAGCAAAGCGTCCGCGTCGGCTCCGCCGCGCAGCGCGCGGATCCCTTCCGCCAGCGCCTCGGTGCGGGCAACCAGGGCCGCCCGCTGACCGCTGGCGTCCCGCTCGGCGGCCCGCAGCTCAGCGACCCGGGCGGTGGCGGCCGCCAGCCCCGCCTCGGCCTGCTCGCGGGCTGACTCGAGCACGTCCCGGTCGTCGCTGGCGTCGCGCCCTTCGGCCCGGAATCGCGCAAGCTCCTGCTCGGCCTGCCCGGCGCGGGAGTGAGCCTGCGCCAGCGCGTCCGCCAGCCGTCCGGCCTCTTCCTCCGCTGCCGCCACCCGGCCCCGGGCCGCCTCCACCTGTCCCTGCAGCCGGGCCAGCCGCTGTGCCTGGGCCGCCTCGGCCCGGGCCTGCTCGGCGAGGTGCTGTTCCACCTCGGCCAGTGCCGCCTCGGCCGCTGACCGGCTGGCGGTGGCCGCCGTGAGCTGCCCCCGCGCCTGTTCCAGCCGCTCCCCGAGGACGGTTTCCTGCTCCCGCAGCTGCCCGGCCTCGGCCTCGAGCTGGTCCGGGTCGGCCGCCGGGCGGGGCTGATCCGGTTCCGCGGTCAGGTACCGGTGCCGCTCGGCCGCCACGCTGGCCACTCCGCGCAGCCGCTCGGCCAGCGCGGACAGCTCGAACCAGGTCTGCTGCGCCTGGGCCAGCCGGGGCGCGTGCCGCTGCTCGTCGGCGTCCAGGGCCGCCTCCCGGGACCGGGCCGCGGTCAGGTTCCGCTCCAGGGCGGACCGCCGGGCGAGCGCGGCCGCCTCGTCGGCCTCGCCCCGCTCCAGTTCCGCCGCCGCGGTCAGGTAGTCGTCGGCCAGCAGCCGCAGCCGCGCATCACGCAGCTCTGCCTGGATGGCCACGGCCCGGCGGGCGATCGCCGCCTGCCGGCCGAGCGGCTTGAGCCGCCGCCGCAGTTCGGCGGTGAGGTCGGTCAGCCGGGTGAGGTTGGCCTGCATGGCCTCCAGCTTGCGGAGCGCCTTCTCCTTCCGGCGGCGGTGCTTGAGCACCCCGGCCGCCTCTTCGATCAGCGCCCGCCGGGCCTCGGGCCCGGCGCCGAGCACCTCGTCGAGCTGGCCCTGGCCGACGACGACGTGCATCTCCCGGCCCAGCCCGGTGTCGGACAGCAATTCGGCGACGTCGAGGAGCCGGCAGTGGTTGCCGTTGATCGAGTACTCGCTCTGGCCGGACCTGAACAGCAGCCGGCTGATCGTGACCTCGGTGTACTCGATCGGCAGGGCGCCGTCGCTGTTGTCGATGGTGAGCGTGACCTCGGCCCGCCCGAGCGGCGGCCGGGATGAGGTGCCGGCGAAGACGACATCCTCCATCCGGCCGCCCCGCAGCGACTTGGGGCCCTGCTCGCCCATGACCCAGGAGAAGGCATCCACGATGTTCGACTTGCCCGCCCCGTTGGGCCCGACGACGCAAGTGATCCCGGGCTCGAACCGCAGCGGCGTGGCGGACGCGAACGACTTGAAGCCGCGCAGGGTGAGGCTTTTGACATACACCCGGCGGCTCTCCTCTCCCAGCCCGCCCCCGCCTGACCGCGCTGCGCCGCGGCCGCCGTCCGCTCTGCACCATACCGCGAGCGGCAGGCCGTTCCTGGTATTGCGCGCGGTCTCCGGCCCGGCGGGCTGGGCGTGTCCGGTCGGTCCTGCCCCTGCCGCAGGACGGAGACCTGCGGACACGCCGCCCTGGTCCCCGGATGCGAAAGGGACGCCGCAAGCGGCGTCCCTGATTCGGTATTCCCCCGTCTGTTCAGGTCAGCGCGGGCTCTCGTGCCCGCTCGGTGACCAGCAATTCGTGGCCGACTTCCGCGGCCAGCGCGTCGTTCTCCTCCCGGAGCTGGACCAGCGCAGCCTCAAGATCACGCACCCTCCGCTGCAGGCGGCGCATTTCAGACATCAAACGCGGATCAGGTCCGCCGACGTGGCCGTATAGAGCCTTCGCCATTGTAATGGGTCCTCCACACTGAGTGACCAGAGTGGGCGCACACGCGAAGACTCGCATGAGTGCGCGCAGGTGACGTTTCAATGGTCCCACCAACGAGGGTAACAGGTCAAGTTGAGCGATCTCGCAGGTCAGGGGGGTGCTTTCGGGGCGGTTCGCGGGGCCGGTAGCGGGGCTGGCAATGCGGGCAGCTGTAGGCGGAGCGGTTGGCGAACGCGTCCCGGCGGATGGGAGTGCCGCATCGCAGGCACGGCTTTCCGGCCCGGCCGTATACGGCCAATGACCGGCCGAAGTAGCCGCTCTCCCCGTTGACGTTGACGTAAAGCGCGTCGAACGAGGTCCCGCCGGCCGCCAGCGCCGACAGCAGCACCTCACGCACGGCCGCCAGCAGATCGCTGGCCTGCGCCCGCCGCAGCGTCCGGGCCGGCCGGGCCCAGTGCAGCCGCGCACGCCACAGCGCCTCATCGGCGTAGATGTTCCCGACCCCGCTGATCAGGGACTGATCCAGCAGGGCGGCCTTGATCCCGGTGCGGCGCGTGCGCAGCCGGGCGATCAGCTCATCGCCGTCGAACGCCGCCTCCAGCGGGTCAGGGGCGATGTGGCTGATGAGCGCGGGCAGCTCAGCGCCGCCGCGGGCCACCACCGCGTGCCCGAACGTTCGCTGGTCACGCAGCCGGAGGTCGGGTCCGCCGTCGGTGAACGTGATCCGGATCCGGTCGTGCGGCGCTAGCGGCCGCGCCGGGTCCCCGGCCAGCAGCTGCCCGCTCATCCCCAGGTGAATCAGCAGCGCGTCGTCCGGCTCGGGCGAACTGGGGTCCGCCAGCGGGAGCCAGAGGTACTTGCCGCGGCGGCGGGTGCCGGCGATCGTGCGCCCGCGCAGCGCGGCGCTGAAATCGGCCGGGCCCGCCAGGTGCCGCCGCACCGCACGCGGATGAAGCACCTCGGCCGAGTCAATGGTCCGGCCGGCGATCAGCTGCTCAAGCCCGCGCCGGACGACCTCGACCTCGGGCAGCTCCGGCACCCGTCACTTCCCCGGCGCCGGATCCCGCGCGTGGCCGGAGTTACCGCAGGGCCCGTTCCCGCCCGCCGCCGGGTAGCCGGCGTCCGCCGCCCCGCTCGCCGCCTGCGGGCCATCGGCGCTGGCCGCCACGTTGTTGCTGCTGATGGCCAGCCAGGCGGCCTCCGCTGCCTGCTGCTCGGCCTCTTTCTTGGAGCGGCCAGAGCCCGACCCGTAGGTATGGCCGCCGACCGTGACCGAGGCGCGGAACGACTTCTGGTGGTCAGGGCCGCTCTCCTCGACGTGGTACTCGGGCACCCCGAGCACCCCCGATGCGGTGAGCTCCTGCAGTGAGGTCTTCCAGTCCAGCCCCGCGCCCAGCCGCGCCGAGCGCGCGATCACCGGGTCGAACAGCCGGTGCACCAGCGCGGACGCCTCGGTGAGCCCCCGCTCCACGTACACCGCCCCGATCACCGCCTCCAGCGTGTCGGCGAGGATCGATGACTTGTCCCGGCCGCCGGTGCCTTCCTCGCCCCGGCCCAGCCGTACGTAACTGCCCAGCTGAAGGCCCCGCGCGACGTCCGCGAGCGCGCGCATGTTGACCACGGCCGCGCGCAGCTTGGCCAGCTGCCCCTCGGGCAGATCCGGGTACTCGCGGAACAGGGAATCGGTGACCACCAGGCCGAGCACGGAGTCGCCCAGGAACTCCAGCCGTTCGTTGGTGGGCAGGCCGCCGTTCTCGTAGGCGAACGAGCGATGCGTCAGGGCACGTTCCAGCAGCCCAGGGCTGAGCCCGGCGGCGAGCAGGCGCAGCAGTTCGCTGGCGTCCGGTTCCCGGGCGGCTGCCTCGGAGTCGCTGGTTCCTCTCATGCTGCCTGATCTCTCTCCCGGCTCGGCCCGGCGCCGCCGCACCGCGTCCGCTGCCGGATGGCAGCGCGTCCCGGCGGGCACCCGGGGAGCCTCAGGAAGGCGTTATCACCTGTCGCCGGTTGTAGGTCCCGCAAGTGGGGCACGCCGTGTGCGTCAGCTTGGGCTCCCGGCACTGCGGGCAGCGCATCAGCGACGGCGCGCCGGTCTTCCACTGTGCCCGGCGGGACCTAGTGTTACTCCTCGACATCCTGCGCTTGGGGACGGCCACGTCCGTTCTCCTGTCCTGTCTCCGGCGCGGCCGAGCCGTCCGGTCCGTTAGCGGTCACATGCTGCGCGAGCCCTGCCCACCTCGGGTCGATCCCGGCGGCGTGCCCATGTCCCGCGCCCGCCCTGGCGAGTTGCACCCCGCACTCGGCGCACAGCCCGGGGCAATCGTCGCGGCACAACGGTGCGAGCGGGAGCGCCAGTACCAGGGCGTCACGAAGGACCGGCTCGAGATTGAGCAGGTCCCCCTCCAGAGAGTACCCGTCGTCCGAATCCGGCCCCCGCACTTGTTCGTAATTGTAAAGTTCCGCGAACCGGACCTCCGTGGCCTGGCGCAGCGGCTCCAGGCAGCGCGCGCACTCGCCGGCGAGCGGCGCGTGCACGGTCCCGGTGACGAGCACCCCCTCGCTGACCGCCTCCAGCTGGATGTCGAGCACCAGCTCGGCGCCTTCGGGGACGCCGACCATCTCGGTGCTCAGGCCGCCCGGGGCGGGCGCGGTGCGGTGCTCGGTATGCAGCGATCCTGGACTGCGTGACAGGGTCCGGGTGCTGATGACGAGCGGAGCCCGAGCATCGAGCCGGGGCGGGGAGCTCTGGCTTCTGCGCTGCTGTGTCATAACGAAGATGGTGGGGGCCGGATCCGGCGGGACACCAAGCGCCAGTTTACCGGCGCCCTGATCGAATCCCAACTGGGATTCGCGGGCAGCGTGTGACCACGAGTTATCAGATATGAGCGACAGGTTACCGGACGCGCCCCAGGTCAGGGGGTCAGGGGGAAGACAGCCGGTCCTGCAGCCGGCCCAGCACGCTTTCCGGGACCAGCGACGAGACGTCCCCGCCGTAGGTGGCGATCTCCTTGACCAGGCTCGACCGCAGGAACGAGTACTGCGGGTTGGCGGTCATGAACAGCGTCTCGAGGCCGGCGAGACGGTAGTTCATCTGCGCCATCTGCAGCTCGTACTCGAAATCACTGACCGCCCGCAGGCCCTTCACGATGGCTGAGACGCCCTGCTCACGGCAGTAGTCGACGAGCAGCCCGCGGAACGTGCCCACCCGCACGTTGGCGATGCCGCCTGCCGCCTCCCGCAGCATGGCAACCCGCTCGTCTACCGTGAACAGCCCCAGCTTGGCCTGGTTCGCGCCGACCACCACGATGACCTCGTCGTAGAGCAGGGCAGCCCGGCCGATGATGTCGAGATGGCCATTGGTGACCGGGTCAAATGAGCCCGGACAGACGACACGCCGCACG
>DASQSC010000701.1:0-2059 GCA_035642555.1 Streptosporangiaceae bacterium
ACGTCGCCCACCCCGCCTGGCGGGCCCGCTCGGTCGGCGTCTACCGGCTCTGGCGCGACGGCGGGTTCGCCGTCGGCGCCCTGCTAGCCGGCGCCATCGCCGACGCTTTCAGCGTGGTGGCCGCCATCTGGGTGGTCGCCGTGCTCACCGCCGCGTCCGGCATCGTGGTCGCGATCCGGATGTACGAGACCCGGCCCGCCCGCGCGGCTCCCGCCCCCGGCTAGCCGTTCGGCCCGCCGGGGCCGCTGGCTGACGGCGAACCACGCCAGCCCGGCGGCGGTGAGCACGATCGCGACGTACAGGTTGAGCCGCAGGCCGAGCAGGTGGGCGGAGGAGTCGATCCGCAGTGTCTCCTCGAAGATCCGGTATCCGGAGTACCCGGCCACATACAGCGCGAGCAGCCCCGGCGGGCGGATGGCGCGGTGGCGGCCCAGCCAGACCAGCGCCGCCGCCAGCGCCAGGTCGAAGATCAGCTCGTACAGGAACGAGGGCTGGAAGGTGGCGAACCCCAGGTAGCGCTCGGGCAGCCCGGCGGCCAGGCGCGCGGACCGGCTGATCTCAACGGCCCACGGCAGGCCGCTCGGCTTACCGAACAGCTCCTGGTTGAAGTAGTTGCCGATGCGGCCGATCGCCTGCGCGACCAGCAGCCCCGGGGCCACGCAGTCGCCCATGAGCCGCCAGTCGGCACCGGCCCGCCGTACCCGCCAGATCCCGGCCACGGCCCCGGCGGCGATGCCGCCCCAGACGCCGAGCCCGCCCTGCCAGACCGCGAACGGCCCCCACCAGTGCGGCGGGATGTCGAACGGGGTGGTGAGGTCGAAGTAGATCCGCCCGCCGATGATCCCGGCCGGCACCGCCCAGATCGCCACGTCGTAGACCAGGCCGGGATCGCCGCCGGCGGCGGCCCACCGCCGCCGGGTGAGGTAGATCGCCAGCGCGATCCCGATCACGTACATCAGGCCGTAGAAGTGCACGAACGCCGGGCCGATGGGCACCCCGCTGACCGGCGGAGCCGGGATGAAGCCGGGCGCCGCCAGCCTGCCGGGCCCCCCGGCCAGGCCCGCCCCCGCGAACTGGCCCGCCGCGATACTCCCCACCGTTTGTCCTCCTCGCATCTGGCTGCCGCCGCTGTGCTACTACCAGACCAGTACTATCGTGATAGTAGATCGGGGCGCAACACTGGGCCCGACAGGTCGTCCCGGGCCCGCCGCGCTCCCGGTCAGCTACTACCATCGTAGTAGGCTCCGCGTGCGGGAAGGGGCGAGTGGGTGCCGGCTCTGGGCGAACTTGAGGCGCTGGTCATGCGCAAGGTCTGGGACCGCGGGCAGCCGGTGACCGTCCGCGAGATCGTCGGTGACCTGCAGCCGGAACGGCCCGTCGCCTACACCACGGTGATGACGGTCATGGACAACCTGCGCCGGAAGGGCTGGCTGCGGCGGCCGTCCTGGAGCCGGCGCAGGTGCGGGCGGTGCTCGCCCACGAACGTGCCCACCTGCGGCGCCGCCACCACGTGCTGCTGACCGTGGCCACGGCCCTCGCCCGCGCCTTCCCGCGGTGCCGCTGCTGGCGCAGGCGGGCCGGGAGGTCGCGGTCCTGGCCGAGATGGCGGCCGACGATGCGGCCGCGCGCAGCCACGACGCGGCCAGCCTGGCGGCCGCGTCGCTCGCGGTGCCGATCGCCGTCATCTGCCTGCCGTTGCTGGCCGCCGCCTGCAGCGTCGCCGGCCGGTAGACCACGCTCGCCCTCGCGTCCTTGCGCAGATCGCCCGGTTCACAAGCAAAGCTGGACGGTTCGTCTACGAGCGGCCAGGCTAAGGCGCACCTACCTTCGCGTGCATACCAGCATTCGTGGCCGGTCGCCGGCAGCGGCCCGGCCGCGGGAGAGCGAGTTGTGATGTCCGCTGGCACCCCGGCGCCCGCACGGGTCACGCCCGCCATCGAGGTCCGCTCCATCGACTACGTGCCGCCGCGGGAGCGGCACGGCAAGGTCTGGCATCAGGGCCCGTTCTGGTTCACCGGGAACTTCGTGCTGGCCACGATGGTCACCGGGTTCATCGGGC
>DASQSC010000702.1:0-2513 GCA_035642555.1 Streptosporangiaceae bacterium
CTGGTGGCGGTGTTCCTGGCCGCCCGCTCGGGCTGGAACGCGGTCCTGGCCCGGCTCGCCTGGCCGGCCGGCCACCAGCCGCCGCCGATGCGCACGCTGATGTGGTCCTCCCTCACCCTCACCGCGTTCGCGGCCCTGATCTTGTCCCCGGTAGTCACCATGATGTTCGGCGTGGCGGTGGTGCCGTTCTCGTGGCCGTTCCTGGCCTCGATGGCGGCGATGCTGCTGGTGGCGATCCCGCTCAGCCACGGCGGCGTGCTCAGCACCTGGTGGCAGTTGCTGCCCCCGCTGACGGCGATCTGCTGGCTGCTGGCGGATTTCGCGGTGCTCTCGGTGGCGGCGGGGCTGATCGGCGACGTGCCGCCGCTCGCCGCGATCCCGGTGGCCGGGGTGGCCGGCCTGGTCAATGCCCGGGCCTGGTACGGGATGACGGCCGCGGTGGTGCGGCCCGGCGTCCGCACGGCCCGGCACCTGCCGCTGGCCGCACTGGCCGTGGTGACGACGCTGGCGCTGGTCGCAGGGATCACCTGGCTGGGGTTCCTGGTGGGGGTGCGCGGCAGCGACTTCTACCGGCATCCCCAGCTGCGGCCGGTCACCACCCGGGTGGCCGCGGCGCCGCACCGGCCGGCCGGCGATCTCTGGGGCCGGCCGGTGCTCGAGATCGCCGGGTTCGGTCTCTCCTGCTGCTCCCGCGGCGATGACCTGCAGCGGATGCTGCCGCACCGGCTGGTGCAGCAGTTCTCCTACGTGGGCCTGACCAGGTCCGGCCTGCCGATCCCGCACGGCCCGCGGTCCAGCGACCTGCCGCTGGCGGTGCTCGGTAACCGGGTCGCGGCGCAGATCTGGCGGCTGCACGAGGAAACCGGCCGGCGGGTGGACCTGGTCGCCGAGAGCGAGGGAACGCTGGGCGTGGACGCCATGCTCGCCCAGCATCCGGACGTCCCGGTGGGCTCGGTGGTGCTGCTGAGCCCCATCGTCACGCCTGCCCAGGACGGCTACGCGTCGTTCGGCGGGACCAGGCTGCGGCCGGTGGCCGGCGGCGAACTGCGGGCGGTGGTGTGGCTGGTGGGCGGCCTGTCGCCGTTCGGGACCGCCGGCGCGGGGACGTTCGTCAACTCGGTCGGCAGCGACGGCGCCAGGTTCGCCGCCGCCGCGAACCCGCGGCTGGCGAACTCGCTGTCCTTCCTCCCGCTGGCCGACGCGGTCGCCATCCCCGCCTGTAGCCTGCTGCCCAACGTGCAGGTGGTGTCGGCGTTCCACGGCGAGCTGCTGGGTGACCCGGCGGTGCTCGCCATGGTGCGGGAGTTCCTGGCGAACCGCAGCCTGCCGGCCAAGCCGGGGCTGCGAAGAACCGCCGAGATGGTCGCCGCCGCGGCGACCGCCTGGCGGATCCCGGAGACCGGCTACCCTAGCCCTCCCTGCCGGTCGTGACCGGGCGGGGCCCGCCGGCCACCACCGCGTCGCTGGCGCTGACCGTGTTCTGGGCGGTAACGGCCGGGCGGGTGCTGTTCGCCGCGATCCAGCGCTGGTTCCCCAGCCGGCTCACCTGGGAGCGATCTCGTTCGGGGTGGCCCGGCGCCGCCCCTCTCCCGCCTCTCTGCACCCCCGCCCGGCCCCGCGGCCAGTAAGCTCCGGGGTCAGTTCGGGGTGACCGGGGTCAGCCCGGCCGTGCTGCATTCGTCACACAGCGGGGCCAGGCATGCGACGTCTCCGGCCACCCAGGCGGCCAGCGCAGCCGCCGGCCGACCGCAGCACTGGCAGCCGGCGGCGGGTTCGGCCGACGGCCGGCCACCGGTGGCGCAGCGCAGGCAGGCCACCGACCCGGTGTCAAGCCGCCAGAAGGCCGGCTCGTCCGGGTGCGGGCAGCGCCGGACCGTGCCGGCGCCGAGCAGGCGCGCCGCCTCTTGCTGCAGCCGGCGGGCCGGCGACCCGGGGAGCGCGTGCGCCTGGTAGCCCTGGTAGCCCTGCGCGCTTGCCGCGCTTCCTGATGGTTCCACTAGCATCCCGGCGAAAATACCCCCAAATAGGGAGCAAGACGGACGAAATTCGCCTGGATGTGGCGTGGGTCACCGTTCGGATCAGCCCCGGGCCGCGGCCGTGCCCCTGGCCAGCCGGCCGGCGGGCCCCGGTGCCGCCTGGCCCGCGTGCCGGCCAGCGCCCTGGCCGGCCGATCCGGCCCCGGACCGGTCCGGTTGCCCGGCCGGGCCGGGTCGCCGGGTGCGGGCGGCGGGCCCCGGCTCGCGTGTCCCAGCCGGGCCGGGTCCCGTTGGCCCCGACGGGCCGGCGCCGAAGCGGTACCGGCTCATTGCCTCCCACTGGCCCTGCTGGAAACCGAGGCTGAACCGTTCCAGTTCCTGGCCCGCTTCGCCGTGCCCGACGACCTCGCGCAGCCGGACGTCCCTTGGCACCAGCAGGCAGGCGAACCGGACTTCGGGTATCTCCTCGCAGTCGAACACCGGGACGTTCTTCGACTGGCCGTCCTCGGTGGTCAGGACCATCCGCCGGACGTCCGG
>DASQSC010000703.1:0-6238 GCA_035642555.1 Streptosporangiaceae bacterium
TCGCACCTGTCCTGGGTGGTGACCGCGTACCTGCTGGCCTCCACCGCGTCCACGCCGCTGTGGGGGAAGCTGGGCGACCTCTACGGCCGCAAGACGTTCTTCCAGGCCTCGATCGTGATCTTCCTCGCCGGGTCGGTGGCGGCCGGGCTGGCGCAGTCGATGGCGATGCTGATCGCGTTCCGGGCCGTGCAGGGCATCGGCGGCGGGGGCCTCATGGCGGGCGCCCAGGCGACCGTCGGGGACGTGGTGCCGCCCCGGGAACGGGGCCGCTACCAGGGCCTGTTCGGCGCCGTGTTCGGGGTCACCAGCGTCATCGGCCCGCTGATCGGCGGCTTCTTCGTGGACAGCCTGAGCTGGCGGTGGGTCTTCTACATCAACCTCCCGGTCGGGCTGGCGGCGCTGCTGGCGGTGGCGGCCGCGCTGCCAGCGCGCTTGCACCGGACTCAGCACCGGATCGACTACGCGGGCACCGCGCTGCTGGCCGCCGCTGCGACCTGCCTGGTCCTGCTCGCCTCGCTGGGCGGCAACACGTTCGGCTGGTCATCCCCGCCGATCATCGGTATGGGCGTCGGCGCGGTGCTGGCGACCGTGGCGTTCATCCTGGTGGAACGGCGGGCGCCGGAGCCGGTGCTGCCGCTGCGGCTGTTCCGCAGCCAGGTGTTCACCGCGGCCGGCGCGGTCGGGCTGGTGATCGGGTTCGCCATGTTCGGCTCGCTCACCTACCTGCCGCAGTACATGCAGATCGTCAAGGGCGTCAGCCCCACCTCGTCCGGCCTGCGGCTGCTGCCGATGATGGCCGGCCTGCTGCTCACCTCGATCGGGACCGGGCGGCTGGTCAGCCGGTGGGGGAGGTACAAGGTCTTCCCGATCATCGGCACCGCGCTCATGACCGTGGGGCTCTACCTGCTGTCGCTGCTCACCGCCACCACCGGCACGGGTCTTGCCTCGCTGTACATGTTCGTGCTCGGGGCCGGGATCGGCGCATCCATGCAGGTGCTCGTCCTCGCGGTGCAGAACGCGGTCGGCTACTCCGACCTGGGCACGGCCACGGCGGGCGCGACGTTCTTCCGCTCCATCGGGGGCTCGTTCGGCACCGCCGTATTCGGCGCCATCTTCACCGGCGTGCTGCCGCATCGCCTGGCCACGGCGCTGGGCGGGCACCCGCTGCCGCCGGGCCTGACCGCCACCAGCGGGGCCAGCCCGGCGGTGCTGGACCGGCTGCCGGCCCCGGTGCACGCGGCGTTCGTGACCGCCTACGCCTCGTCGCTGCACACGGTGTTCCTGGCCGCGGTCCCGGTCGGGGCGCTGGCCTTCGGCCTGAGCTGGACGCTCAAGGAGGTGCCGCTCCGTTCCACGACTCGCGCCCCCGATCCGGCCGACACGCTCGCCCCCACCGCGCGGCCGTCGGTCCGGAATTCCGATCAGGAGATGGAACGGGCTATTACCTCGCTGCTGTCGCGGGAACGGCGCCGGGCCGTCTATTCCGAGCTGGTATCGGCGGCCGGCCTGACGCTGGCGCCGCGGGCGGGCTGGCTGCTGCTGCGGATCGGTGAGCATCCCGGGCTGAGCCGCCGGGACCTGGCCCGGCTACTGCGAGTGCCCGAGGCCGATCTCACGCTCCGGCTCGCCGAGCTCACCGGGGCCGGGTTCGCCGCCCCGGTCGCTGCCGACCCCGGCCAGCCGGTCGCCCTCACCCCGGCCGGGCAGGCGGCGCACCGCGAGCTGCTCCGGGCCAGGGAGGAGCGGCTGCACCGGCTGTGCGAGGACTGGGGCCCCGACAAGCACCCGCAGCTCGCGGCGCTGCTCACCCGCATCACCCACCAGCTGGCCGCCAGCGGCGGCAGGCCCGGCGCCGACCTCGACGCCGCCTGACCCGGCCGCCGCCAGGCCGGCTACCGTGAGTTCGCTAGGCTGCCTCAATGGCTGAGATGAGCATGAACCGCGTGATCCACGGCGCCGTCCGCCGTGACCTGGATCGGTTCACCAATGCCCTGAGCACGCTCGATGGGGGCGACGAGCGCCGGGCCGGGCAGCTCTCGGCGGCCTGGGCCAACTTCCACGAGCAGCTCACCATGCATCACTCAAGCGAGCACCGCATCGCCTGGCCGGCGCTGCGCAAGGCCGGCATCAGCGATGACCTGCTCACCCAGTTCGACGCCGAGCACGACCGGATGGCGGCGGCGCTCGAGTCGGCTGGCCAGGCGATGGGGTCGTTGCGGGGCACGCCAAGCGCGGAGGACGTCCAGGCCGCCCGCGAGGCGCTGGCCGCGCTGCGCGCCGCCACGACCGAGCATCTGGACCACGAAGAGGCCGAGCTTGAGCCGTTCTTCCTCGAGCACGCGCACACGCCGGAGATGAAGGCGATGGGGCGCGCGTTTGGGCGCGAGTACTCGCCGCCGGCGGCTGGCACGTTTTTCGCCTGGCTGCAGGAGGGCTCGAGCAGCGACGAGCGCGCGGGGCTGCGGCAGAACGTGCCGGGACCGGTTGTCGCGATCATCGGCCGGATCTTCGGCGGCAAGTACCGCCGCACCATCGCCCCGGCGTGGCGGGGAGGCCGGGCCGCCTAAGCCTCGCTCTCACGCCAGGCTCGCCGCGATGAAGGCGCCGGTGAGGTCTTCGAGGTGACGGCGGGTGGCCGCGGGAACATCCCGCAGCGGCCCCTGCCCGGTGAGCACTGCCAGCCCGTGCACCGTGGACCAGATGGGGTACTCGATGCCCTCGCGGCGCCGCGGGTCCAGCACTCCCGCCTCGACGAGCTCGTCGAGCGCGGCCCGGAGATGCCCGATGGGCGTGCGCTCCGGCCCGCTCCCGTCGTCCGCGGCGTCGTAGGCGTGCTCCCGTGGCAGGGCGAACGCGGTGGCGAACAGCCCTGGTTCAGCGCGGGCGAACTGCAAGTAGGCCTCGCCGATCGCGCGGAACCGGCTCCCGGCCGCGACGGGATCGCCGCGGCGCCCGGGCACCCGGGCGACCCCGGCGGCCATGCGGGCGGCCAGCTCGCGCAATGCCGCCGTGCAGACCGCGGCGAGGAGCTCGTCACGATCGGCGAAGTGCCGGTAGGCGGCGTTGGGCACCACGCCCACCATCCGGGTGGCCTCCCGGAGCACCACGGCATCCGGGCCCCCGGTCCGTGCCAGCTCGAGCCCGGCGGCGACGAGGCCGTCGCGGACGGCGCCTCGCGGCCGCCGTCGCGGCCTGGTTGTCTCACCTGCTGATCGGTCAGCCGTCACGGCGACAGATTAGTGGACATCGTCCACTAACTCAAGTATGGTGGACGCCGTCCACTAATTGGTGGACAGTGTCCACTAGGTCATGAGAGGGGCTTCCGCCATGACGAAGATGACCTCCCTGCTCGAGCGCAACGAGCAGTTCGCCGCCAGCTACACCCCCGGGCCGCTCGGCCCGCCCGCAACCCAGCTGGTCATCGTCACCTGCTGCGACCACCGGGTCGACCCCGCGATCACCCTCGGGCTCGGCCTCGCCGATGCGCTGGTCATCCGCAACGCGGGCGGGCGCATCACCCAGGCCGTCATCGACGACATCGCCTACCTCGGCTACCTCGCCGGGCAGCTCTTCCCCGGCCAGGTCGCCGTGGCTGGGCTGTTCGAGGTCGCGGTGATCCACCACACCCAGTGCGGGACCAGCTTCCTCGCCGACCCCGGCTTCCGCCGCCAGGCCGCCGAGGCGACCGGCGTGGCGGAGGCAGCGCTGGCGGCCGCCGCCGTCGCCGATCCGCACCTCACCGTCCGCGCCGACGTCGAGCGGCTGCTCACCTCACCTCTGCTCGCGCCGGAGGTGAGCGTCTCCGGCCACGTCTACGACATCGCCACCGGACGCGTCACCACCACCGTAGACGCCCGGCATCCCCAGCCCGCCGGTAACAACTAGCTCAGGGAGATCCCGGCAATGCGATCCAAGCCCATGATCCTGGTCGCGCTGCTGCTGGCGGCGTTCCTGGTCAACCTGGACACGACGCTGGTGAATGTGGCGCTGCCCGCCCTGGTGCGCCAGCTCCATGCCACCACCACGCAGTTGCAGTGGGTAGTCGACTCTTACAATCTCGTCTTCGCCGCGCTGCTGCTGACGTTCGGCAGCCTGTCCGACCGGTTCGGCCGCAAGGGCATGCTGCTGGCAGGGCTGGCGGTGGTGGGAGCCGCCAGCCTGGCCGGCGGGTTCACCACCAGCCCGCCGCAACTGATCGCGGCCAGGGCGGTGATGGGGCTGGGCGCCGCCATGACGTTCCCGGCGACGCTGTCGCTGATCTCCAACGTCTTCACCGGGCGAGCCGAGCGCGCTCGCGCCATCGGGCTGTGGGGCGCGATCGGCGGCGTGGCCATCGCGCTGGGCCCGATCGCGGGCGGCTGGCTGCTTGAGCACTTCAGCTGGAAGGCCATCTTCATCGCCATGGCGCCGGTCGCGGCCGCCGCCGCGGCCGGTGTGTCGCTGGTCGTTCCCGCGTCGAAAGACCGGGACGCGGCGGCTGCTGACATCCCCGGCCTGGTGCTGTCGTCGGCGGCGATGGCGCTGCTGGTGTTCACGATCATCGAGGCCCCGGCTTACGGGTGGGGGGCAGCGCGGAGCGTGGCCGGCTTTGCCGGCTCGGCGGTCCTGCTGGCCGCGTTCATCCTGGCCGAGCGGCGTGCCGCGCACCCGATGCTCGACCTGCGGCTCTTCCGCAACCTGCGGTTCAGCGCCGCCAGCGGCGCGGTCACGGTGTCGTTCTTCACCCTGTTCGGCTTCATCTTCCTGATGACCCAGTACTTCCAGTTCGTCCGGGGCTATGGCCCGCTCGCTGCCGGTGTCCGCCTGCTCCCGGTCGCGCTGGCGGTGGGCGCAGGATCGGTGGCCGGGACCCAGCTGGCCGTGCGGGCCGGTACCAAGCTCGTCGTCACCGCCGGCCTGGTCGCGATGGCCGGGTTCTACGGCTGGGTGGCGGCGACCACCAGCGCCACGATCTCCTATGGCATCGTCGCGGCCCAGATGGTGGTCTACGGGCTCGGCATGGGCCTGACCTCGGCGCCGGCCACCGAGTCCATCATGGGCGCCATCTCGCGGCGCAAGGCCGGCGTCGGCTCCGCCGTGAACGACTCCACCCGGCTGATCGGCGGCACGCTCGGCGTGGCCGTGATCGGCAGTGTGTACGCATCCGTCTATGGGTCCCGGCTGTCGGGCGCCATGCCGGCCGGCGTGCCGGGCCGGGTCGCCGCGATCGCGCACCAGTCGGTGGGCGCGGCGCAGGTGGCCGCCGGCAAGATCGCCTCTCTCGGCCAGCCGGCCCTCGGCCAGGGATTGCTGCACGCCTCCACCACCGCGTTCCTGCGCGGTCTCACCGCGGGCTGCCTTCTGGCCTGCGGGGTTGCCGCGGCCGGGGCCCTGCTGGCAGTCCTGTTCCTGCCCGCCCAGCCCGCCCGGCCATCCGGTCCAGCGGCCGATGAAGCCGGAACAACTGCAGGCGCGGATGAACTCGCTGCCAGGGGCCAGCTATCGTAAGTCACGCAGCCATGAACATCACGCTGGTCCTCGGTGACATCACCGCGCAGCCCGCGGACGCGATCGTGAACGCGGCCAACTCGTCCCTGCTTGGCGGCGGCGGGGTGGATGGCGCGATCCACCGCCGGGGCGGGCCCGCCATCCTGGCCGAGTGCCGCGAGCTCCGGACGGCCCGGTACCCCGGCGGGCTGCCCGCCGGGCAGGCGATCGCCACTACCGCCGGGAACCTGCCCGCGCGCTGGGTGATCCACACGGTCGGCCCGGTGTACTCGCGGCGCGAGGACCGGTCGGAGACGCTCGCGTCCTGCTACCGGGAGTCGCTGCGGCTGGCCGACGCGCTCGGCGCGTCGGTCGTGTCGTTCCCGGCCGTGTCGGCCGGGGTCTACGGCTGGCCGGCGGACGACGCGGCCCGGATCGCGGTGGCCACCGTCGCCGCCGCAGACACGCGGCTGGCCGAGGCCCGGTTCGTGCTGTTCACCGAGGACGTGCACGGCGCCTTCGCCCGCGCCGTGGCCGAGGCCGGCCGGGGCTGACCGGCCGGCCCGGCCGGCGGGCAGCCCCGGCGCCGGGCAGCGGAGCCGGGTGGCACACTGCAAGAGCAGGCCCATGCAGCCGGTAGCCACGTACCCGGGAGGACAACGGTGTCCGACGCAGCCCCTCGCTTCCGTTCGGTCCTGGACCAGTTCGCGCCGTACCGGCCGGGCCGCCGGGTGGCGGCGCCTACCGGGCGATCGCACAAGCTGTCGTCGAA
>DASQSC010000704.1:0-2687 GCA_035642555.1 Streptosporangiaceae bacterium
GGCGGTCGCCGGGACGGCGGCCAGCGGGTGCGCGCTCGTCCACTGGTTCATGACCTGGCCGGCCGAGCCGCCGATCGCGTCGCTGGCGCGGTTGATGCCGGGGGCGTGGGCGAGCCCGGCGGCCTGCGTGCCGCCGCGGAACAAATTTTCTGGCCGTTACCATCCCCGCGTGAGTACCACGACGCGGGCAGGACCTGACCTGGCACCCGGCGTGATCGACCAGACCGACGACATCGGCATGTCCCTGGCTGTCCTGATGCGCGCCTACCACGCGACGATCGCTGCCGCGCTCGACGGCATCCCGGGGGGCTGGCGCGGCTATCAGACGCTCGCCGCGGCGGTCCGCGGCGACCAGCCGACCCAGCTCGCGATGGCTGTCTGCGTGGGCATCGACCGCACCGTGATGACCTATCTCATCGACGACCTGGCCGCGGCGGGCCTGGTGGAACGCCAGCTCAACCCGGCCGACCGGCGCCAGCGCAAGATCGTCCCCACCCCGGCGGGCCGCCGCGCCTGCCGGGACGCGCAGCGGCGCGTGGGCCGAGCCGAGGACAGGTTGCTGGCCGGGCTGGATGACGGCGAGCGCCAGGCCTACCGGGCGCTGCTGCGGCGGGCCGCGCCCGCCGCCCGCGAACTCCTGCCGGCCCCTGCCCAGGTGCCCTGACCCGCCCCGGATAGACCGTGGGGCCGGGGGTAGGTCTGCGCAAGGAAGCCGGCGAAGGAGTCACGATGGCAAGTCATGCGAGCGGACCTGAGCCCGGCGGCGAGGAACGGGACACGCTGGGCGCGCAGGACCCTGCTGAGCAGGAAGGCGAACTGGGGGGCCCGGACCCGGGCGGGCGCGACGAGCTTGGCGGCCCCGATGCGGCCGGCCGGGAGGACGAGCTGGGCGGACCGGACCCGGGCGAGCGCGAGGACGAGCTCGGCGGGCCGGATCCCGGCGACGAGGACGAGCTGGGCGGACCGGACCCGCGACGCGGCTAGGCCGCGACGGGCAAGGGGACGCCCATGGGGTGATCAGACCTCCATGGCGGCCGCGAGGTCGTCGTCCACGATCAGGGCGAGCTTGCCCTGCACGTGGCCGTTCTCCACGGCCCGGTGCGCCTGCGCCGCGTCCTGCCAGTAATAGCGGGCCGGGCTGCACGATGACCGTCAGCGACCCGTCGTCGAACCACGGGGCCATTCGTATCAGGCGGCTGCCCCGCGGCTGGCCGTCGTAGGGCTGCCAGCGGACCTTCGGCCGGTCCGGCAGCTCTGCGTCCACCGGCGTGGCGATCAGCGCCCCGTCGCTGGCCGCGCGGGCCGCTCCGGCCAGGGTGGGCGCCGCGCACGCCAGCACCTTGCGCGCTCCCCCGCCGGTCACCTCGCGCACCTGGTCCGGCCAGCCGGGCCGGGTGTGGTCGATGACCGTGGCAGCCCCGAGTGCCCTTCACCCGTATGCTCCCCCGCCATCGGGCGGCTTCCCTCCCTGCCCGCTGGTTACGGCGTGTCCCGCGAATCTTCAGCCTGCTGCGCGTGGCCCATGCGGGCACGCTGCGGGCCGATCGTGTACCCGGGGTCGCGGGCGGATTCCCGGCCCGCGTGGAAGATGCCGAACCGGGTCAGGGCCGACGCGGTCACCAGCGCCGTGCCGGCGGCCACGGCCAGGACCCGGCTCCGGCCGCCCAGCGCCGCCGCGGCGAGCCCGCCGCCGGTCAGCACCTCGCCCGCCTGCATCAGGTCCCCCGCCCGGCCGGACTGGTAGGGCCGGGCCCCCGGCCCCAGCCGCCGGATCAGCATGCTCTTGGCGAGCAGCTCGCCCGCGGCGCCGAGCAGGGCCAGCCTCCGGGCGGGCTCGGCCCGCTCCGGCGGCACCAGCACCAGCCCCAGTCCCCCGGCGGCGGTGGCGGCCGAGCCGACGAACACGTACGGCAGCTCCCGGTGCGCCTCGTGCCACGCCGGCACTGCGGTGTCGGACAGCACCGCTGCCGTGTAGGCGGCCACGGCCGGGCCGAGCGCGGCCGCCGTGGCGGTTGCCGCCCGGCCGATCCGCGGGAGCCGGCCGGTGACCGCCGACGCCGCCGCCGCGCCCGCCGCCGGCCCGTAGGCGGCGAGCAGCCAGCTGCCGACGCTCATCGGCGAGGTGGGCTTGAACACCCGCAGCATGTTGAGGAACCTGGCCGGGCGGCCCAGGTCGCGCACCAGCGCCGCCACGGACAGGCTGATCGCCCCCGCGGCCGCGGTCTTGGCCGCCCGGGCCAGCTCCGGGCGGCCGGCGAGCCCGGCGGCCCCCGCCAGCGCGGAGGAGGCACCGGCCAGCCCGCCGAAGAACAGGTACCCGGCCACGTCCGGCGCCGACCACACCGGCTCCTTGATGACCGGCCTGCCGTAGTAGGAACGGAACTCCGCCGGCGGCACCATGCTGGCTTCGCGTGCCTCCGGGCCGCCGCGCCGGGTCCGCGCCGTCATGGCCGCCGCCAGGCGCCGGACAGGATGGCGGCGACGGCAAGGCTCGCGGCCGCCGTCGCCGCGTGCCGCCAGATCCGGGGCAGGTCGCGGGTGGTAGCCACCGGGTCGGGCGGTAGCCCGTACACCTCCGGCTCATCCAGCAGCAGGAAGAACGCGCCCGCGCCGCCGATGCCGTCCGCCGGGTCGGCGCCGTACAGCCGGGCGTCGCTCACCCCGGCCTCGTGCAGCTCGGTCACCCG
>DASQSC010000705.1:0-3058 GCA_035642555.1 Streptosporangiaceae bacterium
GGCGGTCGCCGGGACGGCGGCCAGCGGGTGCGCGCTCGTCCACTGGTTCATGACCTGGCCGGCCGAGCCGCCGATCGCGTCGCTGGCGCGGTTGATGCCGGGGGCGTGGGCGAGCCCGGCGGCCTGCGTGCCGCCGCGGAAACTGTCCACGGCGTCGAGCGCCCACATCATCACCGCGATGGGCACGATCTGCCAGTACCGCCACCAGCCCCGGCGCGCCACCCGGGCGGCGCCCCCGGCGCCCCCGGCCGGGCCAGGGCCGCGGATACCCTCTGCCACGGCTGCCCCCTCCGCCTGTGCGGAGCCGATCGTAGATCGCTCAGATGGTCTCGACAACAAGTTTTCTGGCCGTTACCATCCCCGCGTGATACCAGGACGCGGGCAGTACCTGACCTGGCACCCGGCGTGATCGACCAGACCGGCGACATCGGCACGTCCCTGGCTGTCCTGATGCGCGCCTACCACGTGACGGTCGCTGCCGCGCTCGACGGCATCCCGGGGGGCTGGCGCGGCTATCAGACGCTCGCCGCGGCGGTCCGCGGCGACCAGCCGACCCAGCTCGCGATGGCTGCCTGCGTGGGCATCGACCGCACCGTGATGACCTATCTCATCGACGACCTGGCCGCGGCGGGCCTGGTGGAACGCCAGCTCAACCCGGCCGACCGGCGCCAGCGCAAGATCGTCCCCACCCCGGCAGGCCGCCGCGCCTGCCGGGACGCTCAGCGGCGCGTGCGCCGAGCCGAGGACAGGCTGCTGGCCGGGCTGGATGACGGCGAGCGCCAGGCCTTCCGGGCGCTGCTGCGGCGGGCCGCGCCCGCCGCCCGCGAACTCCTGCCGGCCCCTGCCCAGGTGCCCTGACCCGCCCCGGATAGACCGAGGGGCCGGGGGTAGGTCTGCGCAGAGAGCCGGCGAAGGAGTCACGATGGCAAATCATGCGAGCGGTCCTGAGCCCGGCGGCGAGGAACGGGACACGCTGGGCGCGCAGGACCCTGCTGAGCAGGAGGGCGAACTGGGGGGCCAGGACCCGGGCGGGCGCGGCGAGCTTGGCGGCCCCGACGCGGCCGGCCGGGAGGACGAGCTGGGCGGGCCGGACCCGGGCGAGCGCGAGGACGAGCTCGGCGGGCCAGATCCCGGCGAGGACGAGGACGAGCTGGGCGGCCCGGATCCGGGACGCGGCTAGGCCGCGACGGGCAAGGGGACGCCCACGCGGGTGATCAGACCTCCATGGCGGCCGCGAGGTCGTCGTCCACGATCAGGGCGAGCTTGCCCGGCACGTGCCCGTTCTCCACGGCCCGGTGCGCCTGCGCCGCGTCCTGCCAGTAACAGCGGGCCTGCACGGTGACCGTCAGCGACCCGTCGTCGAACCACGGGGCCATCCGTATCAGGCGGCTGCCGCGCGGCTGGGCGTCGTAGGGCTGCCAGCGGACCTGTGGCCGGTCCGGCAGCTCTGCGTACACCGGGGTGGCGATCAGCGCCCCGTCGCTCGCCGCGCGGGCCGCTCCGTCCAGGGTGGGTACCCGGACCAGCACCTCACCGGGCCCGGGCCGGGGCATCCCGGCTTCGGCCGGCCGCAGCACCTCCGGGCCGCCGAGCTCGCTCACCATGATCGCCTGCATCGCCCGCTCCGCTACGCCGTCCCGGGCTGGCCCAGCGCCAGCCGGGCGGCGCTGATGTCCTGGCGGCCGTGCCCGGCAGCGACGGCCCCGTGCCACTGCGCCGACAGCGCGGCCAGCAGCGGCAGCGGGCCGTCGCCGGCCTCCCCCAGCGCCAGGTCCACGTCCTTCAGCGCCCACTCCAGCGGGAACTCAGCCGCATAGTCGCGCCGGTCCATCTTGTGGAGCTTGGCGTCGGCGATCGGCGCGTCCAGCGGCCCGCCCTCGATGACCGCGGCGAGCTGCTCATGCCCGATGCCGAGCCGGTCCGCCAGCTCCATCGTCTCCGCCACCCCCTCGATCAGCACCGACATGTAGGCGTTGACGACCAGCTTCACCTGGCTGCCCCGGCCGGCCTCACCCAGCCACACGGTCTTGCGGCCGATCACGTCGAACACCGGGCCGAGCGTGCCTGCCGCCGCGGGCGGCCCGGACGCCAGGATCAGCAGCTGGCCCTGCTCAGCGGGGCCCTTGCTGCCCGACACCGGCGCGTCCACGAACAGCACGCCGGGCCTGCGGGCCGCCAGGCGGTCCCGGATCTCACGCGTCTCGGCGACGCCGATGGTGCCCATCTGCGCCCACACGCAGCCCTCGCCGAGCGCCCCCGTCACGCTCCCGCCGGCCGCGCCGTCGCCGAACATCACCGAGTTCACCACCGCCGCGGTCGGCAGCATGGTGATGACCACCTGGGCCCCGGCCACCGCCGCGGCCGCCGTCGGCGCCCCGGCCGCACCGGCCGCCGCCAGCGGGGCGGTCGCCGCGGCCGACCGGTCCCACACCGTGACCGGCAGGCCCGCGGCCGCCAGGTTGCGGGCCATCGCCGATCCCATGATGCCGGTACCGATCACCGCCACCGGGTGCCCTTCACCCGTATGCTCCCCCGCCATCGGGCGGCTCCCTTCCCTGCCTGGCGGTTACGGCGTGTCCCGCGAGTCTTCAGCCTGCTGCGCGTGGCCCATGCGGGCACGCTGCGGGCCGATCGTGTACCCGGGGTCGCGGGCGGATTCCCGGCCCGCGTGGAAGACGCCGAACCGGGTCAGCGCCGACGCCGTCACCAGCAGCGTGCCGGCGGCCACGGCCAGGACCCGGCACCGGCCCCCCAGCGCCGCCGCGGCGAGCCCTCTGGCGGTCAGCACCTCGCCCGCCTGCATCAGGTCCCCCGCCCGGCCGGACTGGTAGGGCCGGGCCGCCGGCCCCAGCCGCCGGATCAGCAGGCTCTTGGCGACCAGCTCGCCCGCGGCGCCGAGCAGGGCCAGTCTCCGGGCGGGCTCGGCCCGCTCCGGCGGCACCAGCGCCAGCCCCAGCCCTCCGGCAGCGGTGGCGGCCGAGCCGACGAACACGTACGGCAGCTCCCGGTGCGCCTCATGCCAGGCAGGCACGGCGGTGTCGGACAGCACCGCTGCCGT
>DASQSC010000706.1:0-3793 GCA_035642555.1 Streptosporangiaceae bacterium
TTGAACATCAGGCTGATCTCCAGCCGGGCCAGGTTGGCGCCGACGCAGTAGTGGGTGCCGGTGCCGCCGAACCCCAGCTGCGGGTTGGGGCTGCGCCGGATGTCGAACCGTTCCGGCTGGTCGAAGACCTCTTCGTCGAAGTTGGCCGACCGGTAGAACAGGCCGACCCGCTGGCCCGCCTTGATCTGCTGGCCGCCCAGCGCGGTGTCGGCCAGCGCGGTGCGCTGGAACGCGGTCACCGGCGTGGCCCAGCGGACGATCTCCTCGACGGCGGTCTCCGGCCGCCCGGCCCGGTACAGCTCCCACTGGTCCGGATGATCGAGGAAGGCCAGCATCCCGTGCGAGATCGCGTTCCTGGTGGTCTCGTTGCCGGCCACCGCCAGCAGGATCACGAAGAAGCCGAACTCGTCCGAGGACAGGCCGCCGTCGTCGATCTTGGCGTTGACCAGCTTGGTGACGATGTCGTCGCGGGGGCACTGCCTGCGGTCCTCGGCCATCAGCATGCTGTAGCCGATGAGCTCGGCCGCCGCCGCTTTGGAGTCACCCTCGTACTCCGGGTCGTCGTAGCCGATCATCTGGTTCGACCATCCGAAGATCTTGCCGCGGTCCTCCTGCGGTACCCCGAGCAGCTCCGCGATCGCCTGCAGCGGCAGCTCGCACGCCACATCCGTGACGAAGTCGCCGGTGCCCTCGGTCAGCGCCGTCCGCACGATCCGCTGGGCACGTGCGGCCAGCGCCTCCCGCAGGTTCCCGATCGCGCGGGGGGTGAAGCCGCGCGAGACGATGCTGCGCAGCTTGGTGTGGGCCGGCGGGTCGAGGTTGAGCAGGATCAGCCGCTGCATCGCCAGCGCCTCGTCGGTGACGGGCTGCCCGTGCCGGATGATGGCGGACTTCTCCTGGCTGGAGTAGATCTCGCTGGCGCGCGAGACCGCCAGCACGTCGGCGTGCCGGGTCACCACCCAGTAGCCGTCATCGTCGAAGCCCGACGCCCCGCGCGGCTGCGGGTTCCACCAGACCGGCGCCACCCGTCTCAGCTCTGCCAGTTCCTCGGCCGGGACCCGCTGAACGTAAAGGTCAGGATCGGTGAAGTCGAACCCCGGGGGGATGCCCGGCTCAGCCATCACTGCCTCCTGCTATAACACGTTCTAGTTCGATTGAACCACGCGCACTTGCTCTCGGGAACGCCCCCTCGCGGCAAAAAGGAAACATGTTCTAGCATGAAGATCAGCCGGCGGACCGAGACCCCGGCGCAGGGAGGAGCCCGGTGGGGACAGCGGTGATCGTGGCGGCGGTGCGGACCCCGATCGGCAAGCGCGGCGGCACGCTGGCGGGCTTGCACGCGGCCGAGATCCTCGGCCATGCGCAGACCGCGCTGCTGGAGCGGGCCGGGCTGGCGCCGGCGAACGTCGAGCAGGTCGCCGGGGGCTGCGTCACGCAGGCGGGCGAGCAGTCGAGCAACGTCACCCGGACCGCCTGGCTGCACGCTGGCCTGCCCTACCAGGCCGGCTGCCAGACCCTGGACGCCCAGTGCGGCTCGGCGCAGCAGGCCGCCCATCTCATCGCCGGGCTCATCGCGGCCGGCGCCATCGAGGTGGGCATCGCCTGCGGGGTCGAGGCCATGAGCCGGGTGCCGCTGCGGGCCAACGCCGGCACGGATGTCGGCGAGCCCAGGCCTGCCGCCTGGG
Source organism: Streptosporangiaceae bacterium (assembly GCA_035642555.1). GTDB lineage: Bacteria > Actinomycetota > Actinomycetes > Streptosporangiales > Streptosporangiaceae > JAIRTY01. The sequence continues at coordinate 1,686 of DASQSC010000706.1, forward strand.
ACATCGACCTGCCCAACCAGTTCGTGGCCGCCGAGCGGATCGCGCGGCGGCGCGGGCTCACCCGCGCGGACCTGGACGAGTTCGGCCTGCGCTCGCAGCAGCGGGCGCAGCGGGCGTGGGCGGAGGGCCGCTTCGGCCGCGAAGTGGTCCCCATCAAGGCACCTGTCGTGGCTGCCGGGCAGGAGCCGGCCGGCCAGACCCGGATGGTCGAGCGTGATGAGGGCCTGCGGGAAACCAGCCTGCCGGCACTGGCCGGGCTGCGGCCGGTGGTGCCGGACGGCCTGCACACGGCGGGCACGTCCTCGCAGATCTCCGACGGCGCGGCCGCGGTGCTGCTGGCCGACCAGGACCGGGCGCGGGCGCTGGGGCTGCGGCCCCGGGCGCGCATCCTCGCCCAGTGCCTGATCGGCGCCGAGCCCTACTACCACCTGGACGGCCCCGTCGCGGCGACCGAACGGGTGCTGGCGCGAGCCGGGATGTCGATCGGCGACATCGACCTGTTCGAGGTGAACGAGGCGTTCGCCGCGGTAGTGCTGTCCTGGCTGCGGGTGCACCAGCCCGACCCGGACCGGGTCAACGTGAACGGCGGCGCGATCGCGCTCGGCCACCCGGTCGGCAGCACCGGCGCCCGGCTGATCACGACCGCCCTGCACGAGCTGGAGCGGCGGGACGCCACCACGGCACTCATCAGCATGTGCGCCGGCGGCGCGATGTCCACCGCCACGATCATCGAGCGCCTGTAAGCCAGGCCCGTCATCGTGACCTGGTATCCCTCCGGGTACCGGGCCGGCGGGAGGTGTCCCCGCCGGACTTCCATGATCGTGGGGAATCAGGCGGATTCGAGCCCTGCCAAATCACCGTGATCATGGACAAGCGCTCGTACGCCGGGCCGCACAGTTGCCGTGATGGCGCGTATGGCCACTGCGCAGCCCAGCCGGGAGCGCGGGCCTGGAACCTGGTCAGCGAGCCGGTGTCAGCTCCCCGCCGCCGGCCGATGCGAGCCGGCCCCGTCACCAGGAGCACCCGGCTCGGCACCGGCCCCCTCGCCGGGGGTACCCGGCCCGGCGGCACCGTCCTGCTCGCCCGGCCCGGCGGCCGCCTGGCCGTTGCCGGGAACCGGGCCCGGCGCCTGACCCGCGCCGGGGCGCCCGCCATCGAGCATCTTGTCGCCCGCGGCTCTACCGTCGGCTGCGGCCCCACCACCTGCGGCGAACCCGTCGGCTGCGACCACCACCCCGTCGCCATCGACCGCCCCGTCAGTTGCGGTGGCGCCGTTGCCTGCGGCGGCCGCCGGGGCCGGGCCGGCCGGGACCGGGGCGGCGCGGTGCCCGTTGCCGATCGTGGATCCCGCCTCCGCGTGAACGAACCTCCCGCCCCGCAGGGCCGAGGCGAACGCGGCGATCAGGCTCATCGCCACCGCGAAGCTCAGGATCAGCACCAGGCCGTGCTTGAACGGGCCGCCGATCAGGCTGGGGAAGAACGACCGGCTGGTGAGAACGGCGGCCTGGTGGGCCGGGAGGTGCGAGAGCACCTGCGGCCCGAGCAGCTTGCCAAGCGGGTTGTAGCCGAGCAGCGAGGCGAACAGGTACCCGAGGGGCGGGAGGTGGGACAACTGGCCTGCGACGGTGGCCGAGACCCCGTGTGCCACCAGGCCGTGCATCATCGTGGCGGGCACCTTGGCGTTGAGCCCGAGCACCATCAGCGTGAAGAACAGCCCCATGGACAGCGGCATCCCCGCGTTCCCGAACGTCACCCGCATCCCCGAGGCCGCGCCCCGCTCCCCGGCGGGCACCGAGTTCATGATCGAGGCGGTGTTCGGGGCCGCGAACATGCCCATGGAGATCCCGCTCAGCAGCATCACCCCCGCGAACGGAATGTAAGCGAAGTCGGGCGGGAAGGTCATGATCAGCAGGAAGGCCAAAGCCGACAGCAGCATGCCGGCGGTGGCGAACGGCCGGGCGCCGAAACGGTCCGACAGCTTGCCGAAGACCGGCCCGGCGAGGACGAAGCCGCACATCATCGGCAGCATGTAGATCCCCGACCAGAGCGGGGTCACCTCGAAGCTGTAGCCGTGCTGGGGCAGCCAGATGCCCTGGAACCAGATGATC
>DASQSC010000707.1:0-4291 GCA_035642555.1 Streptosporangiaceae bacterium
CCTGGACCGGGACCGGCCCGACATCGCCCGGGCCGCCCGCTGGTACCTGGAACCGGTCGACTACGTGACGATGCGCTTCACCGGGACCGCGGCCGCCTCGCCGGCCTCCATGACCGCGGCCTGGCTGACCGACAACCGGGATACGGGCCGGCTGAGTTACGACCCCGGGCTGGTCCGGCTGGCCGGGATCGACCCGGCCCGGCTGCCGCCGCTCCGGCCGACCGCCTCAGTGATCGGCACCGTCGCCGACGGCGTGGCCGCGGAACTCGGCCTCGGCCCGGGGGTCGCGGTGGTGGCCGGCACGCCGGACCTGCATTCCGCCGCGGCCGGGGCCGGCACCCTCGACGGCGGGCGCTGCCACCTGGCGATCAGCACCACCTCGTGGATCAGCCTGCCGGCCGGGCGCAAGAAGACCGACGCCATCCGGCAGATCGCCACCGTGCCAGGGGTCCTGCCCGGTTCCTACCTGGTGGCCAACAACCACGAGACGGCGGGTGCGTGCCTGCAGTGGCTGCGCGACCGGCTGCTCGCCGACGGCGGCGGGCCCGCGCCGGGATTCGGGGAGCTGACGGAACTGGCGGCGACCGCCCCGCCGGGCTCGGGCGGGGTGCTGTTCACGCCCTGGCTGGCGGGCGAGCGCTCGCCGGTGGACGACCGCAACGCCCGGGCCGGCTTTCACAACCTGTCCCTGGACACCGGCCGGGCCGCGCTGGTCCGCGCGGTGCTGGAAGGCGTCGCCTACAACAACCGGTGGCTGCACGAGGCGGTGGAGCGCTTCGCCGGGCGGCGGCTGGACCCGGTACGGGTGTTCGGCGGCGGCGCCCAGTCCGGACTCTGGTGCCAGATCCACGCCGACGTCATGGATCGCACGATCGAACGGATCGCCGACCCGGTGCACGCCAACCTCCGCGGCGCTGCCATCCTGGCCGGCCTGGCCCTCGGGGAACTGGACCCGGCCGGAGCCGCCGCGCTCGCCCCGGCCGGGACCGTGTTCCGGCCGGATCCGGCCCGCCGGGCCTGCTACGACCGCCTGTACGCCGAGTTCCCCCGGCTGTACAAGTCGCAGAAGCGGATGTTCGCCCGGCTCAACCGCCCGGGAACGTGTTGATGTACCCACACGGGAATCCCGCGTCGTAGTAGGTCGGAGTAGTCGGCCAGAGCGCGGCGAGGTACGGGTACGCCACATTCCTCTCATTCCTGGATGAGAGCGCAATATGGGGGGCTCAACATACAGCGCCCGAGAGGGGTTTCGAAGACCTCCGGCTGAATGCCGCAGCACCGGCTAAAGTGCGGCGGCGACGAGCGGAATCATTCCCTGTCTGCGCCCCGTTGCATGACTCGCAACGAGCCACGCGATGTAGGGGTTGTCACACGACCGATCCGGTGATCCGCTTAGGGTTGCACCATGCGACACCGCCGCGGGGCAGGCGTCCCATGACTAGTTCCCCCTCCGGTTCCCCGAGCACGTCACGGCTTCCGTGGGCAGCGGCTTTCGCCCTGACCGCGGGCGCGGCCGTCGCGTCGCTGGCCGGCGTGGCGCTCGGCACAAGCTGGCAGGTCGTCGCGGCAGCGATAGCCGGGGTCGCGACCTTAGCCCTGCTGATGATCCTGGTCGTCCTGACCCGGCGGACGCGCGCCGCCCAGCTCGGCGCGGCCCGGCAGGAAGAGCAGAGCGAGCAGCTCATCGCCGAGCTCAACCGTTCGGTCGCCGACGCCGGGTGGCGGGACGAGCAGCTGCGCAGCCAGCTCGACCAGCCGGAGCAGGTGCGGCTGGCCGTGGTCGCGATGGCCCGCAGGCTGCTGTCGTCCGCGCACCGGATCCAGGAAGAGGCGACCCGGCTGGCGGCGGCCAACCCGGGCAACGCGGACATCCTGGCGTCAACCAAGCGGCTAGATCAGGCCGCGGCGCAGCAGGCCCGGCACGCCCGCACCGTGGCGACGCTGTGCGGCGAGCAGCGCGCCCCGCAATGGCCGCCGGGCATCCCGGCGGCAGGGCAGGCGACCGGGGTGCTGTCCGCAGGGCCCGCGACCGGGCCGGTGTCCCCGCACCCGGACCGCACCCAGCCGGGCTTCGCGCCCGACCTGCCGCAGCCCGACCTCCCGCCGCCCCCCGACCTCCCGCAGCCCGACTTCTCGGCGCCAGCTGCCCCGCCGCAATCTGACCGCACGGCACCGCTTGACCTGCCGCAGCGTGCCCGCCCCAGACAGCCTGACTGGCCGCAGCCTGCCCGCTCCACACAGCCTGACCTGCCGCAGCTCGACCGTCGCGTGGCACCGCCCGCCCCGTCGCTCCCTGCCCGCCGCCCGCGGCCAGAGCGCCCGGCAGGGCCGGAGCACGGGGCGCAGCTGGAGCGCCCGGCCCTTGACCTGCCGCAGCCTGACTTCGCGGAACCTGACTTCCCGACCGCTGACTTCCCGGCGCCCCCCGAACCAGCCGGCCGCCAGGCACCCCCTCGGCGCCCGGCAGCCCCCGAGCGCCTGGCGCCACCGGATCCACCGCCGCCCGGCTCCCGGCAGTCTGCTCTCCCCCAGCCTGACTTCGCGGACCCCGCGGACCCTGGCTCCCCGCTGCCCGACGACGCCGGCGGCGGCGACCGTGCCGGGCTGCCGGAGGCCGTGGCAAGGGCCGGGGACGGCGGGCCGCCCGATCGCGCGCTGCTTCAAGACGTGCTGAACGGCCTGCGCAAGCTGCGCTGACAACGCCGGACGGCTCACCGGCGGCGCCGCTGTCAGCGGGTCCTTTGGATTTCTTTACCTCCGTAAACCTCCGGTATGTCCGGCGCGTCCATAGAGCACCACATTTGCCCGGGCCCGGGAGCGAAACGCCGGCCGATAGAAGCCGGCGCACCGGGGGGCAGGAGGAAACATGGGGATGTATCAGGGCAGGCATGCCATCATCCGCGCGGTACGGTCGCTGCCACGAGCGGCGGTGGCTGCCATCGCCGGCGGGGCGATCGCAGCAGCCGCCACCGGCGGGGTCTTAATCGCCGGCGCCGCGGGCGCATCCACCGCAGCCAGGATCCAGACCGCTGAACAGGCCGGGTACGCGGCCACCAACGCACAGTTCCAGTTCGTGTCGGCCAACGTCTACCTGCGGAATCCGGCTCAGTACGCCAGCTCGCTCGGCAGTTACGGTGACTCGGTGCAGCTCTGGTCAAACGACATCGAGATCACCCTCGGCGTCTCGGACACCACCTCAAGCGGCGGCGGTTTCAGCCCGGCGATGGCGGTGTTCGACGTCAGCAAGCAGGCCCCCGACGACGTGATCTGCTCCACGGCGGGCGCCTCGGCCTGCCCGGGGACACCCAAGAACTGGACGGACGGGTCGGTCAGTTTCCCGGTGGGCCACACCGTGACGCTTGCCCTTGAGTACAACCGGGGATCGGGCCTCGTCACCGCGATCATCCGCGACGAAACCGCCGGTAAGGCGTCCCAGGCCAGCTACGACGTCGACCAGGGGGTCTCGTTCAACCAGGCCCGGGTCGGCGCCGAGACCGGCTGCTACGCCCCATGGGACCCGGCCTCTGTGAACGGCTGCGGCTCGACCGTCACGCCGCCGTCCGCGCAGCAGCTGCTGAGCCGGTTCACCGGCGTCACCCTGGTCACCTACAGCGGCCACGTGAGCGGCATGTCGTCGTGGTGGCAGCACCACAAGGTCCTCTTGACCGACGGCTCGGCCACCCGGGCCGCGCCGGCCAACCTGGGCAGCGGCGGCACCGCCTTCTCCGTGTCCCTGCTACCGGCCAGCTAAGACAGCGGCCTGAGATACCGGCGCCCGGCGGCTCCCCGGCAGGCGTCACGCACGACCGCGAGCGGCGGGGACCGGTCTCCTGGTCCCCGCCGCCCGCGGCTGCTCACCGGCCGCTAACCGGCCTCGCCCGTGCCGAGCAGCCCCGCCCCGTTGTGCCAGCACACCGCGCGCAGCCAGGCCTCGCCCAGGCCGAGCCGGGCCAGCCCGGCGATCTGCTCGGCATACGGGTACGGGATGTTGGGGAAGTCGCTGCCCAGCAGCACCTTCCCGGCCAGCCCGAGCGAGCGCAGCCGCGGCAGCGCCGCCGCCGGGAACGGCGCCACGTCATCGAAGAACGACGTGAACACCATGGTGGTGTCGAGCGCCACCCGCTCGTAGTCCTCCGCCAGCCGCAGGAACGGCTCGTAGTCGGGCGCGCCGAGGTGAGCGACGACGGCCCGCAGCCGGGGATGGCGGGCCAGCACCGCCCCGAACGGCCCGGGTCCGGTGTGGGCGGTGGCCACCGGCGCGTGCCCGGCGTGCACCACGACCGGCACGCCC
>DASQSC010000708.1:0-4771 GCA_035642555.1 Streptosporangiaceae bacterium
CCCGCCACGGGCCGGGCCCACCGCCCGCGCCAGGTTCACCGGCATGCCGGGCGCCCCCGCGGCGGCCCGGGAACCGGTGGCCGTCGAATTTTCCGAACGAGCAGGCAGCACCGCAGCGTCGAGCCGGATGGCCGACGCCCGCCCGCCGGACTGCCATGCTGGCGCACCCGGGCCCGCCTGCGCGGCCGGGCCCGCCTGCGTGGCCAGGCCCGGCTGCCCGCCCTGGCCCGCCTGGATCGCGCCGGACAGCCCCAGCACCGCGGCGAGCACCCCGCCCAGGCAAGCGCCCCGGAGATACCAGCTCCGGCCCTTGCGCCAGCGTCTGGCCATCAGCAACTCCTGCAGCATTCGAATGACGGCAGGGGCTGCCAGGAACCGGCTCGAACCGTCCCGGAACCGCCCCTGACCTGTGCGGGTTAAATGCGTGGTCACATCGCTGGCTCGCCCCGGGGCGGGCGGATCCCGGGGGGCTCACCCCCATCCCCGCGATCCCCGCCAGCGCCCGCTGCGGCGGCGGCTTCCCCTTCGCCCGTGTCCCCCGCGCCATCCTGCGCGGCCTCAGGCTGCGCAGCCCCGTCCTTGCGAGCCCCGTCCTGGCGAGCCCCGTCCTGGACAGCCCCATCCTCGGCGGCCTCATCCTGGGCCGCCCCCTCTTCGACAGCCTCAGCCTGGGCCGCCTCAGCCTGGACAGCCTCAGCCTGGACAGCCTCAGCGCTGGCCTGCTCCGGGGGGGTGCGAGTGGGATTGGTGTCCAGCCGCCGCCGCCATTCGTCGGAGATCAGGTCGATCCCGATCCGCCCGGCCCGGCCGTCCAGGTCCCGGAAGATGCATTCGCCGTTCCCCAGGCCCCGCAGCACCGCCCGGTTCTCGTCCGAGGCTTCCACCCCGAGCAGCGCCATCACGTTCGCCACCTCGACGCGCTCGGTGGACCGGAACGCGAACACCGCCGAGAGGCAGTTCGTCACCTGCTCGTTGAGCAGGTCACCGGCGTTCTGCGAGACCAGGATGAGCCCGGTGTTACGCGACCGGCCCATCCGGGACACCTCGGGCACCAGCTTGGCCCCCTCCGGCGTCGAGGTGATCGCCCACGCCTCGTCCAGGAAGATCGCCTTCGGCAGCCGCCGGTCCATCCCGTTCAGCAACCTGCGCGCGAACTGGGACACCAGGTACAGCAGTGCCACCGACAGCCGCTGCTCATACGAGAAATCCTGGCGGCCGATCGCGGCGTCCGGCAGCGTGAGGCCGGCCAGCGTGAACACCGTGGTCCAGCCGGCGGCGTCGATCCGCTGGCCGCCCGACGGTGCGAAGCAGAGCCTGGCCAGCCGCATCTCCGACATGGATCGCAGCACCGCGCCGAGGTTCTTGGAGGCCGGATCGTCGGAGCGCTCCAGGTGCCGGACCACCCGGCCGAGGCTGGGCCGGTCGGTGGCGGCGACCGCGCCAACCGCCTGGATCATCGCACTCTCGCGCTCCTCGCTCATCCGCGGCAGCAGCAGCCGGAGCGTCTCGGTCGCCATGGTCCGCTTCTCGGCCAGGTCGTCCCCGAACGAGAACGGGTCGAGCAGGCCCGGCGCGGCCGACCCGAGCGGCAGCACCCGGGCCTTGCGGCCCTGCGAGCGCAGCAGCGCGGCCAGCGGCTCTGCATCTCCCTTGGGGTCGATGACCGCGATCGTCACCCCGCGCAGCGCCAGCTGCAGGATGAGCAGCAGGGCCAGGGTGGTCTTGCCGCCGCCGGGCTCGCCGGTGATCGCGACCGCGGTGGGCCGGTTGCGCACCGCCGCCAGCAGCGGGTCGAAGTGCACGATGGAACGGGCCCGGCCCAGCGTCTCGCCGATGTAGGGGCCGATCCAGCCCTCGCCGCCCGCGTCGACGGCCCGGTCGCCCAGTTCGACGGCCGCGGTCGGGACCCCGCCCGCGATCGTGTAGAGCGGCTGCCGTTGCACGTAGGAGCTGAGCCGGACCCGGTCTCCCGGCAGCGACTCCCGCAGCAGCGAGAACTGGTCCCCGGTGGAGTTCACCACGTCGATTCCGATGTCGCGGTAATGCTCGGTCAGCGCGTCCACCCGGCGCTGGCACAGGTCCTTGGCCGGCGCCGTGACCAGCAGCCGGTGCCACCCGTAGACGAACGGCAGCCGTTCTTTCGTGATCCCGTGCTCGAGCATGCGCGCGGCCTCGACCTGCTCGGCCAGCGCCAGCGGGACGTCCGCGCCTGCCTCCCGGATGTGCGCGTCCATGTCGCGCGCGTGCGCCAGCCTGCGGCCGACGTCCTTGCTCGCCTTGGCCGGGGGGATCAGCCGCATCCGGGAGCTGACCTCCACCGGGAACGGCAGCGAGTCGGCGTAGTGCAGCCACGGCTCGCCGTCCGGGAAGGACATGACGTCGGGGAAGCGCGAGAACGAGAGCAGCGCCAGGTGGGACTCCCCGCCCGGATGCTCGAGCCGCAGCAGCGTGCGCCCGTTGTGCACCTGGCCTTCCAGCAGCGCCTCGATCTCGCCCGCCCCCCAGGTGCGGCGGCGCACCGCCGACGGCGGCGGTTCCTCGGCCGAGCCGGACAGCGTGTGCCGGAACAGCCAGGCAATCTCGTCCGAGCCGGCGTGCCTGGCCCCCAGCGCGCTGCCGCCGAGCGCCCGGCCGAGCCGCTCGGCGTGCTCGGTCCAGCGGCCGATCTCGGATTCGGATACCGCCTCGTCGATCAGGCCCATGGCCTGCTCCCCGGACCGGTAGGCGGTGAGGAACTGGCTCAGGATGCCGCCGGAGAGCTGCGCCCGCATGCCCCGCTGCCCGAGCCGCACCCCCAGGTAGACCTCCTTGGCCCAGAAGTCCTTGGCCCACACGTGCCGGTACATCTCGTCCAGGTAGTCCCGCCAGCCGGGCCCGCCGTCGGAGGTGGCGTCCAGCCGGGCCGCCCATTCCGCGGCCGGGTAGGACCGGTGGGTGATCCGCAGGTGCACCTCGGCCTCGGGCATGCGGATCGCGGCCAGCGCGACCGTGATGTTGACCGCGAACGCTTCCCGTTCCTCGGGCGAGATGAACTCGTACGCGTGGGTCGGCAGCCGGAAGTACGCCCACGCGTGCGTCTCGGTCAGCAGGATCCGGTCGTCGAAGTACCGGACCGGCAGCCTGGTGGTTCCCTTGGCCCGCGCGCTCAATGCACCGCCCTCCGCTCGCCCGTGCCGGTGGCAAGCGCGCTGACCAGGACCCCGGCCAGGGCGGTGTAGGCGTGCAGCACCGGCGGGCGCACCTGGTCCAGCAGCGCCGCCGGGCCTGCCGGGCCGGAGATGTCCCTGATCCCCTGCTCGGCCGGCGGCTCGCCCAGATGGTCGTCCCAGGGGATCCTGACGATTGCGCGGCACCGGCCGCGCACGATCGACTCGGCCTGCTCAGCATGTGGCAGGCTGCGCTTGCTCACCCCGTTCAGCACCACGATCGCGTCCGCGGTCAGGGCCGGGTGGCCGTTCGCGGTGAGCCACTCCTGGGTCATGGCGGTGGCCTGGGCCGCGTCCGGGCTCGCGGGGCTGACCAGCAGCAGCTGGTCGGCGACCGCCAGTAGCCGGGAGACGGCGGCGGCGCCCGGGTCCGCCAGCGTCAGCGGGTAGCGACCGGCCAGGATCTGCCGCAGGCGGCGGTACTCGGCCTCGCCGGGCGCCCGTCCGCCGCCAGGCCTGGCGCCGCCGTCCGCGGAAGCGCCAGCCGCCGCAGCGCCGCCGGCGGAAGCACCGCCCGCGCCGGCGCCCTCCGGACGGCCGTCGCCGGGAGAACCGCTGACCGGATAGACGCCGCCCATGACACCGGCGCCCGGGAAACCGCCGCCAGGGGCAGCGCCGCCAAGGGCAGCGCCGCCCGGGGCAGCGCCGTTGCCGCCGGATGCCTCCGGGCCCGCGGCGTCGTGGGTGATCACGTCGAACTGGTCGCGGTCGCGGGCCGGGAAGTGGGCCAGGTGGGAACCGGCCCGGCCGGGCGGGTTCGCGGCCAGCAGCGCGTTGACGGTGGCGGCGGGCTGGATCCGGGCGAGCTCGGTGAGCGAAGCCGGCCCCGGATTGAGGTCGAGCGCCGCCACCGGCTCCCCGCGCAGCCGGGCCAGCAGCCCGGCGAGCATCAGGGTGGTGACGGTCTGGCCGGCGCCGACCGTGCAGCCGAGCACCACCACCAGGCGCGGGCCGCCGATCGGCGTCGCGGTGCGGGCCCGGTCCCGCTTGAGGTAGTCAGGCCGCCCCGGGCCGTGGCCGCCGGGAACCACCGTGACGTGGTCCCGCCAGCCGGCCGGCCGCTGCCCGGCCGGGCCGCCCAGGACCCGCTCAACGTGCGGTGCCGGGCGCGCCGGGGCCGTTCCGGCGGCCACGATCCGCATCGGTGCCGCCGTCGCGTCCGCGGCAGCCCCGCTCTCCGTAACCGGGCTTGCCGGCCCTGCGGCAATGGGCTCGCCGGCGGTCGCGATGGCTTCCGCCGCGGGAGCCGCAGTGTCCGGGCTGTCCGGGCTATCCAGCCTGTCTGGGCTGTTCGGGCTGTCTGGCGTGTCCGGGGTGACCGGGGTGTCCGCGATGGCCGCGGGGCTCGCGTCGGGTGCAGGGGCCTGGACCGGGCCGCCGGCGTCCGGCTGCGCGCCGGCGCGCAGCCGGACCCGGCCCGCGTCAGGCGGCGGCTGCGGGACTCGAGCGGGCGGGCGCACGGTCCCGGGTACCGTCCGGGGCTGCTGCCCGGCCCTTCCCCGCCCGGCCGGGCCGGGCAGGGCCTGCCTGGCCCGGCCGGGCACTGCCTGCGGGGCGGGGCCGGC
>DASQSC010000709.1:0-5174 GCA_035642555.1 Streptosporangiaceae bacterium
AGCTGCGGAGGCTGATGGGTCCCGGTCAGGCACGCTTTGCCGCGTGCCCTCCTCGTCGGCTATTGCCGCCGAGGTGTCCGGTAGTGGCCCCGCATGTGAGTCATGCGGGGCTTTTCGCATGAAGGGCCCGGGGTATGGCCGGTCATAACAGCGAAGTATCCCAAGGAGGTCCCATCAGCGCCGAACCGCGTATCAACGAGCGCATTCGCGTGCCCGAGGTCCGACTCGTCGGTCCGAACGGCGAACAGGTCGGCATCGTTCCCATCGCCAAGGCTCTCGACCTTGCCCGGGAGTCTGATCTCGACCTGGTGGAGGTCGCACCGACCGCGCGACCGCCCGTGGCCAAGCTCATGGACTACGGCAAGTTCAAGTACGAGTCCGCGATGAAGGCCCGCGATGCGCGACGTAACCAGGCGCACACCGTCATCAAGGAGATCAAACTCCGGCCGAAGATCGACCCGCACGACTACGGCACCAAGAAGGGCCACGTCGAGCGTTTCCTGCGGCAGGGCGACAAGGTCAAGGTGACGATCATGTTCCGGGGGCGTGAGCAGTCCCGGCCCGAGCTCGGGTTCCGGCTGCTCCAGCGGCTGGCCGGCGACGTGGAGGAGCTCGGGTTCGTTGAGGCCCAGCCCAAGCAGGACGGCCGCAATATGATCATGGTGATCGGGCCGCACCGGCGCAAGCGCGAGGCAAAGGCCGAGCGCGCGTCGGCGCGTCAGGCTGGCCCGGCCCCGGCCCAGCGGGCCCGCAGGCCCGCCGAGGCGGCGGAGGAGCCGGCGACGCAGTAAACCAGGGCCCAGCGGCCGGGCGACCGGGCCGGGCGGCGGTGCCCGGCCCCGGCAGCACATGACTGGCGGAAGGGCCGGCGGCGCAACAGCGCGGCCGGCGAGCGAGCAGGCAAGCGTGCGAGATCCGCACGCCAGCGGCGCGCTGCGGCGCGCGAGAGCAGGCGAACGCGACAGCGGGAGAACGGAGACGACGGCGATGCCGAAGATGAAGACGCATAGCGGAGCCAGCAAGCGCTTCCGGCTGACTGGTTCCGGGAAGATCATGCGCCGCCGTGCCAACCGCGGCCACCTGCTTGAGCACAAGTCTTCCCGGCGGACCCGGCGGCTGGCGGCCGACGTGCCGCTGGCAGGCGCCGACGTGAAGAAGATGAAGAGGCTGCTGGGCTCCTAGGGCCACCGCCCTGACCCCCGCCCCGCCCACAAGGGAGTAGGAGAAATGGCACGCGTCAAGCGGGCTGTGAACGCCCACAAGAAGCGCCGGGTAGTGCTCGAGCGGGCCAGCGGCTACCGCGGCCAGCGGTCACGGCTGTACCGCAAGGCCAAGGAGCAGGTCCTGCACTCCATGGCGTACGCCTACACGGGCCGGAAGGACCGTAAGGGCGCGTTCCGGAGGCTGTGGATCCAGCGCATCAACGCCGCGGCTCGCGCCGACGGCATCACCTATAACCGGTTCGTCCAGGGCCTGAAGGCCGCGGGCGTGGAGGTGGACCGCCGCATGCTCGCGGAGCTGGCGGTCAGCGATCCCGCGGCGTTCTCCGCCCTGGTGCAGGTCGCCAAGGCGGCACTGCCCGCCCCGCCCGGCGGCGAGCCGTCGGCGGACAGTGCCGCGGCCTAGGGCGATGCCCAGGTCCTGCCCTGTCGATCTCGGCCTTCGCGAGCAGGCCGATGATCGGCAGGGTAGGTCCTAGCCGCCGGGCAGCGGAACGGGTCATGCGCGGGGGGCCGATGGGGTGACGGATCCGGCCGGGCAGGAGCTGACGAGCACCCGCTCGCCGCGGGTCAAGGCGGCCCGTCAGCTGGCCAAGCGGGCGCTGCGGCAGCGGTCCCGGCTATTCCTGGCCGAGGGCCCGCAGGCGGTGGCCCAGGCGCTCACCGTGCCCGGCGTGGTGCGGCAGGTGTTCCTGACCGCCCCCGCGCGCGCCCGGCATCCCGGGCTGGTGGCTGGCGCGCTGGCGCAGGGCGCGGACGTGCAGGCGGTCAGCGGCGAGGTGATGGCCGAGCTGGCGCAGACCATCACCCCGCAGGGGGTGCTGGCCGTGTGCCGGTTCGTGGACGTGCCGCTGCCGGAGCTGGCCCGGGCGGGCCACCGGCTGGTGGCGGTGCTCGCGAACGTCCGCGACCCCGGCAACGCCGGTACCGTGCTGCGCACCGCTGACGCGGCGGGCGCGGACGGGGTGATCTTCGCCGGCGGCTCGGTGGACCCCTACAACAGCAAGTGCGTGCGGGCATCGGCCGGCAGCCTGTTCCACCTGCCGGTGGTGGCCAGCGCCGCGGTGCCGGACACGGTCGAGGCGCTGCGGGCGGGCGGGCTCACGGTGCTGGCGGCCGACGGCCGGACCGGCCGCCCGCTGCCGTCGCTGGCAGCGCGGGGCGTCCTGGCGGACCCGACGGCGTGGCTGTTCGGCAACGAGGCGTGGGGCCTGCCGCCGGACGTGCTGGCGCTCGCCGATGAGACGGTCGCGGTACCCATCTACGGCCGGGCCGAGAGCCTCAACCTCGCGGTCGCCGCTGCCGTGTGCCTGTACGCGTCGGCGAGCGCGCACCGGCAGCCGGGCGCGCCGGCCGCGGAGGAGCAGCGGGCCGCCAGGCGGCCAGCCAGGTGAGCCCGGGGGACTGCCGCCCCCGACCGGCAACGCGCTAAAGTCTCATCACGTTGCGTCATTCCAGCGCAACACAATCCCCAAGGCAGGTTTTCCAGGCAGGCAGGGCCCGGCAGGGCCGGACGGAGGCGCGCTCGGTGGAAGGGCTCACCGCAGGCGAGGCGGTCGCTCCCGCCGCGGGCAGCGGCGCGGAGGCACTGCTGCCCTCGCTGGGCATGGTGTGCGCCGACGAGCTGCCCGATGGCCTGGTCGTCGCCGACGCGAGCGGGCGGGTGGTGCTGTTCAACCAGGCCGCGGCCCGGCTGACCGGGATCGCGGCGGCAGCCGCGGTCGGCCGGGACGTGCGGCATGTGCTCGGTTTCCACGACGCTGACGGCAGGAGCTGGTGGCGGTGGGCGAACCCCTACCGCGGCCTGCCCACCCGCACCAGGCACCCGGAGACCTCGCTGTACCTGCCGGACGGGACCGAGCTGCTGGTCACGGTCGGTTACGTGCGCAGCCGCGGTGGCGCGGGCCGCGCCGCGGGCGGCCAGCCCGCCGGCGGCCGTCCCGCGGCCGCCGGCCGGGTCCAGCGGATCGTCATCTCATTCCGCGGCACCGCGCAGCGGGCGCGGCTGGAGCGAAGCCGGGCGGACCTGGTCTCCACCGTCGCGCACGAACTGCGCTCCCCGCTCACCAGCGTCAAGGGCTTCACCGCCACGCTGCTGGCCAAGTGGACCCGGTTCACCGACGACCAGAAGCGGGTGATGCTGGAGACGGTCAACGCCGACGCCGACCGGGTGACCCGCCTCATCACCGAGCTGCTGGACGTGTCGCGGATCGAGTCGGGCCGGATCGAGATCCACCGCGAGCTGGTGAGCATCCCCGAGCGCGCGGAGAAGATCATCGCCGGCCGGGTGGCGGCGGGCGAGCCGCCCGGCCGCTTCCGGCTGACCGTGGCTCCCGGCCTGCCGGAGACCTGGCTGGATGCCGACAAGGTGGACCAGATCCTGGGGAACCTAATGGAGAACGCGGTCCGCCACGGGGCTGGTACCGTGACGGTTGTGGTGGAGCCGGTCGAAACCGCTAGCAGCGGCCCTGGCGCGCCCCGCGTCCCCGGCGGGCAGGAGGCGCCAGGCGCGCCCATGGTCGCCGTGTCGGTCCGGGATGAGGGCTGCGGCGTCGCGCCGGAGCTCGTGCCGAGGATCTTCCGCCAGTTCTGGCGGGCGAAGCGGCGTGGCGGTGCCGGGCTGGGCCTGTTCATCGTGAAGGGCCTGGTGGAAGCGCACGGGGGGATGATCACCGTGGAACGCGCGCCCGGCGGCGGAGCCGAGTTCCGATTTACCATGCCCGCCGGCGTGCCCGAGTTCGGGTAGGCGGCGGGCCGCAGCGCTGGCCGTCCCGGGTGACCGGCCAGGCTGCCCGGCCGCCCCCAGCGGCCCGTCCGGCGGGCAGCGCAGGCCAGGCTGGCCGGGGCCGCCAGGCTCCGGGCAGCGTGCGACGCCAGGCATGCCCCGCCGGGGCCAGGGGCGGGCCTGCCCAGTCCCAGGCAGCCGGCAGCTGACGTGTTCCCCGCAGGAAAGCAGGACCAGATGTCCGCACCGAATAAGCAGTACGACCCGGTGGAGGTGGCCGCCTTGTCACCGGAGCAGGTATCAGCGGCCGTGGCGGCCGCGCTGGCCGCGATCAGCTCCGCCAGCGACCTGGCGGAGCTGAAGGCCGCCCGGCTGGCGCATGCCGGCGACCGGTCCCCGCTCGCGCTGGCCCGGTCCGAGATCGGGGCGCTGCCCCCGGAGGCCAGGGCCGAGGCCGGGAAGCGGGTCGGCGCCGCGCTGCGCGAGGTCACCACGGCGCTGCTGAGCCGCCAGGCGGAGCTGGAAGCCGAGCGGGACCAGCGGGCCATGGTGGAGGAGGCGGTCGACGTCACCCTCCCCTGGGACCGGGTGCCGCCCGGTGCCAGGCACCCGGTGAACACCACCAGCGAGCGGCTCGCCGACGTGTTCGTGGCCATGGGCTACGAGGTCGCCGAGGGCCCGGAGGTGGAGGCGGAGTGGTACAACTTCGACGCCCTCAACTTCCTCCCCGACCACCCCGCCCGCGACATGCAGGACACGCTCTTCGTGGCCGGCCCTGACGGCGCCTCCTCCGGCATGGTGATGCGCACCCACACCTCGCCGGTGCAGGTCCGGGCGCTGCTCTCGCGGCCGCTGCCGGTCTACGTGGTGAGCCCGGGCAAGTGCTTCCGCAGCGATGACCTGGACGCCACCCACAGCCCGGTCTTCCACCAGATCGAGGGCCTCGCCGTGGATGAGGGCCTGACCATGGCCGACCTGCGGGGCGCGATCCAGGCGTTCGTGGACGTGATGTTCGGGGAGGGCCTGCGCACCCGGCTGCGGCCCGACTTCTTCCCGTTCACCGAGCCGTCAGCGGACGTGTCCATGGAATGCCACACCTGCCGCGGCGCGTCCGCCCGGCCCGGCGGCGCGCCGTGCCGGGTCTGCCGGTCCCAGGGCTGGATCGAGATCGCCGGCTGCGGCATGGTCAACCCCAACGTGCTGGTGGCGTGCGGGATCGATCCCGGCCG
>DASQSC010000710.1:0-2141 GCA_035642555.1 Streptosporangiaceae bacterium
GTGACGGTGGTGGTGGACACGCTGCACCAGATCGCCGCGGCCGCTGGGCAGGGGTCGCAGGGCCGCAAGCTGGGCCTGCTGGCCGGGCTGCTGGGGCAGGCCACCCCGCTGGAAGCCCGTTACCTGCTGCGCCTGGTCACCGGCAACCTGCGGCTGGGGATCGGCACGCCCACCATCCTGGACTCGCTCGCCCAGGTGCATGCGGGCGGCCGGGCCGCCCGGCCGGTGCTGGAACGCGCCTACAACATCTGCTGCGACCTGGGCAAGGTCGCCGCGGCCCTGGCGGCAGGCGGGCTGGCCGCGGTCGAGGAACTGCGGGTGCAGCCGGGCAACCCGGTGCGGGCCATGCTCGCGCAGCGGCTGTCCGAGCCCGCCGAGATCCTGGCGAAGCTCGGCGGCCGGTGCGCGGCCGAGTACAAGTACGACGGCGTCCGGGTGCAGGCGCACAAGACCGCCGACGGCCAGATTGAGCTGTACACCCGGCGGCTGGAACGGGTCAGTAGCCAGTTCCCGGACGTGGTCGACGCACTGGCAGCGGGACTTGGTCCCGCCGAGGCGATCCTGGAGGGCGAAGTCGTCGCCTACGACGCGGCCGCCGGTGAGCTTCACCCGTTCGGGGAGGTCATGTTCCGCCGCCGGAAGTACGGGATCTCCGAGGCGATGGCCGACGTGCCGGTGGGCCTGTTCTGTTTCGAGTTGCTGTACGCCGACGGTGCCGATTTCACCCAGCTGTCCTACCCGCAGCGGCGGGCGGCGCTGGCGGCGGCGGTCACCCTGTCGCCGCAGCTGCGGCTCACCACCGCCACCGAGGCCGATACCCCGGCCGCGCTGGAGACCGCGTTCGAGCAGGCGGTCACCGACGGGTGCGAGGGGCTGGTGTGCAAGTCGGTCGGCCCGGCCGCCGTCTACCAGGCCGGCGCCCGCGGCTGGCTGTGGATCAAGCTCAAGCGGGACTACCGCACGGAGCTGTCCGACACGGCCGACCTGGTCGTGGTCGGCGCGTTCGCCGGGCGGGGGCGCCGCCGCGGTGTCTACGGCGCGCTGCTCCTCGCCGCCTACGACCCGGCCGCCGACGTGTTCCGGGCCGTGACCAAGTGCGGCACCGGTTTCTCCGACGCCGAACTGGCGGCGCTGCCCGCCCGGCTGGCGCCGCTGGCCCGGGCCGGCCGGCCCGCCCGGGTCGACGCGCGGCAGCAGCCCGACGTCTGGTTCGAGCCCGGGCTCGTGCTCGAGATCCTCAGCGCCGAGCTGACCCTCTCGCCCACCTACACCGCCGCCTGGGGCCAGCTCAAGGACGATGCCGGGCTGGCCATGCGGTTCCCGAGGTTCACCGGCCGCTATCGGGACGACAAGGCTCCCGAAGACGCCACCACCACCGGCGAGCTGGCCGGCCTTTTCCGCACCGCCCAGCGCAAACCCGCAGGCAGCTAGCGGGAATATGCGCCCAGGAAGCGGGCGGTTACCGGGCGGCTCACGCCCTGGCATCATGGGCACGTGACCCTGTCCGCGGACTTCTCGGCCATCTCTGACGGGCAGCAGGCGGCAGCGGTCGCGGACCTGTGCGACGCCATGGAGGCGGCCGGCCGGGCTGGCCGCTACCCGCGGCTGACGGTCGAGCGGCCCTGGTCCGCGCACAACCCCGTGCTCGACGGTGAGTTCGCCTCGCCCCGGGCGATCCGCTGGTACCTGGAGCGGGAGCTGGGCCGGCTGGCGGCCCGGGGCGCCCGGATGTCGGTCAGCCCCGGCCGGGAGGCGGTTGACCTGCACGACCCGGAGTTCGGGGCGGCGCTCGACGAGAGCCGCTGGGATCTGCGGCGCAAGAAGCTGTTCCTGTTCAGCCCCGAGCGGATGGCCCTGTCGATCGACCGGCTGCGGCACTACACGGGTACCGCCCCGGAGATGTTCCAGCGGTACGTGCTGCTGACCAACTACTCCTGGCATCTGGAGGAGTTCCGCGCCGCCCTGCCCGGCTGCACCGGCCCCGACGCCGACGGCCGCCAGATGCCGGCCTGGCACTACCAGCTGCCGGAGCGGGCCGGGCTGACCATGGTGAACATCGGCGTCGGCCCCTCCAACGCCAAGACGATCACCGACCACCTCGCGGTGCTCCGGCCGGACCTGATACTGATGATCGGGCACTG
>DASQSC010000711.1:0-2813 GCA_035642555.1 Streptosporangiaceae bacterium
CGCTGCGCGCGGCGGCCGCCGCCGCGCAGGCGGGCCTCGGGCTGGCGCCGCGCACGCTGTCCCGGCTGGCCGGGTGCCCGCCGCTGCCGGTGCCGTGGCCAGCGCAGGCCCGGGCCGACCTGATCGCGCTGCTCGGAGCCGGGCCGCCCGCCATCGGGGTGTGGGAGGCGCTCGACCAGGAAGGGCTCATCACGGCGTTGCTGCCGGATTGGGAACGGGTGCGCAACCGGCCGCAGCGGAACCCACTGCACACCTTCACCGTGGACCGGCACCTGGTGGAGACCGCGGCCAGGGCCGCGGCGCTCGCCCGCGACGTTGCCCGCCCCGACCTGCTGCTGCTCGCCGCGCTGCTGCACGACATCGGCAAGGGCTGGCCCGGGGACCACCGGCTGACCGGCGAGGTGGTCGCCAGGGACCTGGCCGGGCGGCTGGGGCTGACCGCCGCCGACGCGGAACTGCTGGCCGGGGCGGTCCGGCAGCACCTGCTGCTGCCGCAGACCGCCACCCGCCGCGACCTGTCCGACCCGGTCACGGTGGCGCAGGTGGCAGCGGCCGTAGGCGGGCGGCAGCTGCTGGAGTTGCTGCACGCGATCGCGATCGCAGACGGCCAGGCGACCGGCCCGAGCGCCTGGAACGACTGGAAGGCAGGACTGGTCAGCGAGCTGGTGGCGCGAGTCGGCGCGGTCCTGGCCGGCGAGCCGCCGCCCGCGCCGCTGCCGCTGCGCCCCGACCAGCTCGCGCTGGCTGACGCCGGCGCGCCAGCGGCGGTGATGCGCGGCTGCGAGGTGACCGTCGCCGCGCCGGACCGGCCCGGGCTGCTGTGGCAGGCGGCCGGGGTGCTCGCCTCGCACCGGCTGGCCGTCCGCTCGGCCAACGCCGCATCGGCCGGGCCGATGGCCGTCACCTCGTTCACGGTGGCACCCGAGTACGGCGACCTGCCCGACGCCAGCCTGGTCGCCGGCGACCTGCGCCGGGCGCTGGCGGGCCGGCTCGACGTGACCGGGCGGCTGGAACGCCGGGCCCGGTCGCACCGCCCGCCGCCGCTGCCGGTGGCGCCGCCCAAGATCACGCTGCTCGACGAGGCGTCGAGGACCGCCACCGTGATCGAGGTCCGGGCGCACGACGCCCCCGGCCTGCTGTGGCGGATCGGGCGGGCGCTGGGCGAATGCGGCCTGGACGTGCGGGCGGCCAGGGTTGAGACGCTGGGCGCCGAGGCGGTGGATGTGTTCTACGTGGTGGACGGCTCGGGCGAGCCGGTCCGGGGCGCCGGCATCAGGGCCCGGATAGCCGCCCAGGTACTCGCCGCGCTCACTGGCTGAGGCCGGGTGCTGGACAGGAACAGATAGCCTGGACGGGTGTTCGAGACCCTCTCCGACCGGCTGACCCAGGTCTTCTCGTCGCTGCGCGGGCGCGGCCGGCTGTCCGCCGCTGACATCGACGCGACCGCCCGCGAGATCCGGATCGCGCTGCTGGAGGCCGACGTCGCGCTCCCGGTGGTCAGGGAGTTCATAGCCCGGGTCAAGGAGCGCGCGTCCTCGTCCGAGGTTTCGGCGGCGCTCAACCCGGCCCAGCAGGTCATCAAGATCGTGCACGAGGAGCTCGTCGCCATCCTCGGCGGCGAGGCCCGCAGGCTGCGGTTCGCCAAAACCCCGCCCACCGTGATCATGCTTGTGGGCCTGCAGGGTTCCGGTAAGACCACGCTGGCAGCCAAGCTGGCGCGCTGGCTCAAGCAGCAGGGCAACACCCCGCTGCTGGTGGCAGCGGACCTGCAGCGGCCGAACGCGGTGCAGCAGCTGCAGGTGCTCGGCGGGCAGGCGGAGGTCCCGGTGTACGCGCCGGAGCCGGGGAACGGGGTCGGCGACCCGGTCGATGTGGCCCGCCGCTCGGTGGCCGAGGCACAGCACCGGATGCACAACGTCATCATCATCGACACCGCCGGGCGGCTCGGCATCGACGAGGAGATGATGCAGCAGGCAGCCTCGATCCGGGACGCGGTCGACCCCGACGAGACCCTGTTCGTGGTGGACGCCATGATCGGGCAGGACGCGGTGGCCACCGCCCAGGCCTTCCTGGCAGGCGTCGACTACGACGGGGTGGTGCTCACCAAGCTGGATGGCGACGCCCGTGGCGGCGCTGCGCTGTCCATAGCCCAGCTCACCGGCCGGCCGGTGATGTTCGCCTCCACCGGCGAGAAGCTTGACGACTTCGACCTGTTCCACCCCGACCGGATGGCGTCGCGCATCCTCGACATGGGGGACATGCTCACCCTGATCGAGCAGGCGGAACGGGCGTTCGACGCCGACCAGGCGGCGTCCATGGCCGGGAAGCTCGCCTCCGGGGACGGCTTCACGCTGGAGGATTTCGTCGAGCAGCTCGCGATGGTGCGCAAGCTCGGCCCGATCGGGAACCTGCTCGGCATGCTCCCGGGCGCGGCCCAGAACCGGGAGCTCCTGGAACAGGTCGATGACAAGGACCTGGACCGCGCCGCCGCCATCGTCGGCTCGATGACGCCGGAAGAGCGGCGCAATCCTAAGATCCTGAACGGCTCCCGGCGGGCGCGGATCGCCGGCGGCTCCGGCGTGACCGTCGGCGAGGTCAACAACCTGGTCGTCCGCTTCCTCGAGGGTCAGAAGATGATGCGGCAGATGCTCGGCGGGGGCGGCATGCCGGGCATGCCGGCCATCCCCGGGATGCGGCGGGCGGCGACCAAAGCGGCCAAGGGGAGGAAGGGCAAGAAGAAGGGCAAGGGCGGCGGCCGCCCGGCCGGCGCCCGGCGGAGCGGCGCGGCAGCCGCCGCTGGCGGCGACGGCCAG
>DASQSC010000712.1:0-3374 GCA_035642555.1 Streptosporangiaceae bacterium
CCCTGCCGTCGGCGAGGGCGAACAGGCCGCCGTCGGTGACCGCCGCGGACAGCGACCGCTCCACCTCGTCGGCGGTGGCAGTGGTGTCCACCACGATCTCGCGCGGGATGGACTGGATCCCGATCTTGACTTCCATGGGCTTCTCCTGCCTGCGCCTAGGGCGTGTCCTAGTGCTCGCCGGTCAGCGGCCACCCGCTGATGCCGCGCCAGGCCAGCCTGGAGATCAGCTGCTCGGCGGCGTCCTTGGGGATGGCCCGGCCGGTGCTCAGCCAGTGGATGGCACTGGCCTGCGCCATGCCGACCAGCCCCATGCCGACCAGGCGCGCCAGGTCATCATCCAGCCCGGCGTCCTCCCGGACCAGCCTGCTGATCATCTCGGCGCACTCGCGCATGGAACGGTCGAGCCGCTGCCGGACGGCGAGCTCATTCCGCAGGTCAGACTCGAACACCAGCCGGAACGCCTGCCCGGTGGAGCCCACGAAGTCGAAGAACGCCGTGAAGGTTGCTGACACCCGCTGCTTGTTGTCAGACGTGGACTCCAGCGCGCCGCGGACGGTGGCGATCAGGGCGTCCACGCTCTCGTCCAGCAGCGCCAGGTAGAGCTCGAGCTTGCCAGGGAAATGCTGATACAGGACCGGCTTGCTGACGCCGGCCCGCTCGGCGATCTCGTCCATGGCAGCCGCGTGGTATCCCCGGGCCACGAAGACTTCCTGAGCCGCGCCGAGCAGCTGGCGCCGCCGCGCGGGCCTGGGCAGCCTGGTGCTGGCCGGGCGCGCCTGCGGGGTAGTGGTCACGAGGCCCTCCGTCATGCTCTCGCCAGTTGGCGACTCCCCCCTGTCGCCCGTCATCCTACGGTCACCGGTACTCGTCCTCGTCCAGCCTCACCTCAAGCTTCTGCTCGGCCGCGTCGGCCTCGTTGGCGTCGAACGGAATCTCCTCGTCCTCGCCGGCCGGCTCGTCGGCCTCCCCGGCCGTGTCCCGATCCTGCTCCGCGGCGTCCGGGGCGGGCTTTTCCAGGTCGTTTTCGCTCATCGGCCGTCCTTCCCATGATCACGTCCGGCCAGTTCCCGCAGCGGCGGCTCCAGGGCTTCCCCGTAGGCCGGGAAGGCATGCACCGCATCGGCCAGGACGCCGAGCGGAACCGCTGCCCGGATGGCGAGGGTGATCTCACCCATCCATTCTTCCGCGTACGGGCCGACCGCGGTGGCTCCCACCAGGATGCCTGGCCGCCCGGCGGCCGCGTAAAGCTCCACCCGGCCCCGCTCGTCGTCCTCCACCGCGGCCCGGGCCGTCTCCGCCAGATCCTGCCCGGCGGTGATCAGGTCAAGCCCGGACGCGTGCCGGGGCGAGATGCCCACCGAATACACCGACGGCATCGTGTACACGGCGCGGGGGATGGCCCGGTAGTCGGCGGACCGGCTGCCGCCGAGGAGGTTGGCGGCCACGATCCGGGCCTGGTAACGGGCGGTGTGCGTGTAGCAGCCGAGCCCGGTCGCGTCGCCGGCGGCCCACACCCCGTCGGCGGCCGGCACCCGGCAGCCGGCGTCGACCGGTACCGCGCCGGCGGCGGTGAGCTCGATTCCCAGCTTCTCCAGCCCGAGCCCGGTCAGGCGCGGCCTGCGCCCGGTCGCGAGCAGGACCCGGTCGCCTTCCAGCCTCGTCCCGTCGGCCAGGGTCAGCGCCAGCCCGGAGCCGAGCGCCTCCGCCTTGCTCACCGCCGAGCCGAGCCGGAGGTCAGCCCCGGTCCGGCGGAGCGCGTCGGCCAGGATCTCCCCGGCGAACGGCGCCTCATCCGGCAGCACCTGGTCCTCTGCCTCGACCAGCGTGACCTGCGACCCGAACGAGGCGTAGACCTGGGTGAGCTCACAGCCGACCGGCCCGGCGCCCAGCACGATCAGTCGGCGCGGCAGGTCGGGGCAGGTCAGTGCCTCCGCGCTGGTCCAGGCCGGCACGTCGGTGAGGCCCTCGGCCGGCGGCGCGACCGGCTCGCTGCCGGTGGCGATCACCAGGTCGGTGTAGCCGAGCACGGAATGGCCCGCGCCGCCGCTGATCTCGATCGCTCCCGGCTCGCCGACCCGGCCGGTGCCGCGGATCAGGGTCACCCCGGCCTCGGCCAGGCGGCTGGCGACCGCGCTGTCGTCCAGGTGCCCGGTGACCTCGTCCCGGCGGGCGACGGCGTGTTCCCAGGTCTCGCCCCGCCGGGCGGACTGCAGCAGCGACTTGGACGGGATGCACGCGAGGTAGGGCGACTCGCCGCCGGCCAGGCCGGCTTCGACCACGGCCACCGACCGGCCTGCCCCGGCCGCCGCCATGGCGACCAGCGTGCCCGCCGACCCCCCGCCGAGTACGACGACATCGAACTGCGGCATCTGGTGATCCCTCCGTGGCGGACGTGCGGCTGACGAGCGGTCCATTCATCATGACAGCCGGGTGCCGGACCGGCACCCGGGCACCCGCCGGCGCCCCGCGCGGCCACTGCCGAGGGGCGGCCCTTCGGCCCCCGATGGACACATTCTCCCAGGCTGGGGTAGACAGACAGCATGCGGAGCATGTGGAGGGGCGCCATCACGTTCGGGTTGGTCACGATCCCGGTCCGGCTCTACGCGGCGACCGAGCAGCGGGACGTGACGTTCCGCCAGGTGCACCGGGAAGACGGGGGACGGATCAGGTTCCAGCGGGTCTGCACGCTGGACGGACAGGAAGTGCCCTATTCGGACGTCGCCAAGGGCTACGAGCTGCCGGACGGCGAGATGATCGTGCTCACCGACGATGACCTGGCCGAGCTGCCGCTGCCCACCTCGCGCACCATCGAGGTGCTCAACTTCACGCCCGCCGACGAGGTGGACCCGATCCTGCACGGCCGCAGTTACTACAGCGAGCCCGAGCCGGCCGGGGTACACGCGTACGTGCTGCTGCGGGAGGCCCTGGAGGGGTCGGGCATGGTCGCGATCTCCAAGGTCGCGCTGCGGCAGCGGGAATCGCTGGCGGCACTGCGGGTCCGGGACGAGGTGCTGGTGCTCGACACGCTGCTGTGGCCGGACGAGGTGCGCGTGCCCGACTTCGAGTTTCTCGAGGACGACATCCAGGTGCGGCCGCAGGAGCTGAAGATGGCGGCCTCCCTCATCAGTTCCATGACGGTGGACTTCGACCCTTCCGAGTACTCCGACGGGTACCGGGAGGCGTTGCAGGAACTCGTGGCGGCCAAGGCGCAGGGCCAGGTCATCCCGCTGCCGACGGCGGCACCGCCCGAGGGCGGCGCCCGCAGCCTGCTGGAGGCGCTCAAGGCCAGCCTGGCCGAGGCGGAGGGCGGCGAGGAGGCCGCCGCGGGCGGGGGCGGCCGGGGCGGCCGCGGCCGGGACGGCGGCGGGCGGGGC
>DASQSC010000713.1:0-3215 GCA_035642555.1 Streptosporangiaceae bacterium
CGAGCCGGGCAACCGTCGAAGGATATCCGACTGGCAGCCGCTGCGCGAACCCTATCCTGGAGCATCATGGCGAGCCTGGATGAACCGCTGCGGGTGAGCGTCGGCGACAAGGCGGCCAGGAAACTGGACACCGCCTTCGGCCTGCGCACCGCCGGCGACCTGCTCCGCCATTATCCCCGCCGGTACGCCCGGCGCGGCGAGCTCACCGACCTGGCGTCGCTGCGGGACGGCGAGCACGTCACGGTGTTCGCGCGGGTCGAGAAGGTCACCTCGCGGCCGATGCGCTACCGGAAGGGAAAGCTGCTCGAGGTCACGGTGACCGACGGCACGGCCCGGCTGTCGCTGACGTTCTTCAACCAGACCAGGTACTGGGAGCGCGTCCTCGCGCCGGGGCGGCACGGCATGTTCGCCGGGCGCGTCTCCAGCTTCAAGGGCAAGCGCCAGCTCGCTCACCCGGAATGCAAGCTGCTGGGCGCCGGCGACGCCGCCAAGGCGGCCGAGTACGCCGACGAACTGATTCCGGTGTACCCGGCGACCAAGGACGTGTCCTCGTGGGACCTGGAGAAGTGCGTCCGGACGGTGCTGGACCCGCTGGGCGAGGTGGACGACCCGCTGCCGGAGCCGCTGCGCGCCGCCCACGGCCTGCCGGGCCTGGCCGAGGCGCTGCGCGGGATCCACCGGCCCGCGACCCTCGCCGAGGCCGGCCGCGCCCGGGAACGGCTGAAGTGGGACGAGGCGTTCGTGCTGCAGGCAGCGCTGGCCCAGCGGCGCCGGGCGGCCGCCGCGCTCCCCGCCACCGCCCGGCCGCCGCGGCCAGGCGGGCTGCTGGCGGAGTTCGACCGGCAACTGCCGTTCGTGCTCACGCAGGGGCAGCAGCAGGCGGGCGCGGTCATCGCCGCCGAACTGGGCCGCGATCACCCGATGCACCGGCTGCTGCAAGGCGAGGTCGGCTCCGGCAAGACGGTCATCGCGATCCGGGCGATGCTGCAGGTCATCGACGCGGGCGGGCAGGCGGCGCTGCTCGCCCCGACCGAGGTGCTGGCCCAGCAGCACTTCCGCTCGGTGACCGAGCTGCTCGGCCCGCTGGGCCAGGCGGGCCGGCTCGGCGCCGCGGACCAGGCGACCCGGGTGGCGCTGCTGACCGGGTCGCAGGGCGCCGCGGCCCGCCGGGAGGCGCTGCTCGACGCGGCGTCCGGGGCGGCCGGGATCGTGATCGGCACCCACGCGCTGCTGACCGAGCACGTGCAGTTCGCCGACCTCGGGCTGGTGGTGGTGGACGAGCAGCACCGGTTCGGGGTCGAGCAGCGGGACGCGCTGCGGGAGAAGGCGGGCAGCGGCCGCCCGCACGTGCTGGTGATGACCGCCACCCCGATCCCGCGCACGGTCGCCATGACCGTGTTCGGGGACCTGGACACTTCCACCCTCACCGAGCTCCCGGCGGGCCGCGCGCCGATCGCCACCCACGTGGTTCCGGGCCTGGAGAAGCCCCGGTACCTGGCGCGCACGTGGCAGCGGGTGCGGGAGGAAGCGGAGCGCGGGCGCCAGGTTTACGTGGTATGTCCGCGTATCGGGGGAGATGAGGGTTCCGCATCAGGCAGCGGAACGGGAGAGTCCGGGGCCGGCCTGGCAGCCGAAGGGCTGGACGGCCCCGCGGATGACGGCCAGGACGAGGCCCCCGGCCGGCCCCCGCTGGCGGTGCTCGAGGTCGCCCCGTCGCTGGCTGAGGGGCCGCTGGCCGGGCTGCGGCTGCGGATCCTGCACGGCCGGCTGCCACCGGACGAGAAAGAGGCCGCGATGCGGGCGTTCGCCGACGGCTCGGTGGACGTGCTGGTGACGACCACCGTGGTGGAGGTCGGCGTGGATGTGCGCAACGCCACCGTCATGGTGATCATGGACGCCGACCGGTTCGGCGTGTCCCAGCTCCACCAGCTGCGGGGCCGGGTCGGCCGCGGCACCGAGCCGGGCCTGTGCCTGCTGGTCACCGAGGCGGCCGAGGGCAGCCCGGCCCGCGAGCGGCTGGCCGCGGTGGCCGCCACCACGGACGGGTTCCAGCTCTCGCGGCTCGACCTCGAGCAGCGCCGGGAGGGCGATGTGCTGGGCGAGGCCCAGGCCGGCCGCAAGTCAAGCCTGAAGCTGCTCACCCTGCTGGCCGACGAGAAGCTGATCGGCGAGGCCCGCGAGGAAGCGTCGGTGCTGGTGGACGCCGATCCGGAGCTCGCCGGCCAGCCCGGGCTCGCCAGCGCCATCGCGTCGCTGCTCGACGAGGACCGGGCCGACTTCCTCGAGAAGGCCTGAGGCCCAGCTACCCGGGTCCAGGTGATCAGGGAGGATTTTCAGTCGTAGCGACTGAAAATCCTCCCCCCTGAGCTGCGGGCAACGATCCCGGGCGGGCGGGCAGACTGGGAGGGTGACTCGGGTGATCGCGGGGGTGGCGCGGGGCCGGCGGCTAGCGGTGCCGCCGGGGCGGCTCACCCGTCCGACCAGCGACCGGGCGCGGGAGGGACTGTTCGCGACGCTGACGGCGATCCGCGGGCCGCTGGCCGGGGCCGGCGTGCTGGACCTGTACGCGGGCTCCGGCGCGGTGGGGCTTGAGGCGCTGTCCCGGGGGGCCGCCCGGGTGCTGTTCATCGAGGCCGACCAGCGGGCGGCACGCGTGATCAGGGGGAACGCCGCCGTCGTGGGGCTGCCCGGCGGGACCGTGGTGACCGGCCGGGTGGAGCGGGTGCTGGCCCGCGGCCCGGACGGGGCAGGCTCCGGCGGCGGGGCCGGTGCCGGGGACGGGGCAGGCGCCGGGAGCGGCCGGACCGCTGAGGGCTACGACCTGGCCGTGGCCGATCCTCCGTACGCGGCCGGGGACGACGAGGTGACCTGCATGCTGACGCTGCTGGCCGGCTGCGGCTGGCTCGCGCCGGGCGCCCTGGTGGCGGTGGAGCGGGCCACCCGGTCGGGGCCGCTGCCCTGGCCCCCCGGCTACGACCCTGACCGGTCCCGCCGGTACGGCGAGGCGACGTTCTGGTACGGTCACGCCGCAGGTATCGGGCGGGCGGGAACGACATGACAGAAGGGCGGACTCGCGTGCGGCGTGTCGTCTGTCCGGGCTCATTTGACCCGGTCACCAATGGCCATCTCGACATCATCGGCCGGGCTGCCCTGCTCTACGACGAGGTCATCGTGGTGGTCGGCGCGAACCAGGCCAAGCTGGGGCTGTTCACGGT
>DASQSC010000714.1:0-3540 GCA_035642555.1 Streptosporangiaceae bacterium
ACGCTGATTCCGGATGAGGTGCCCGGCCAGGTCCCCATCCGCGCGCGGCACGGGCGGCCGGCGAGCCGTCTGGCGCCGGGGAAGTGACGCCAGCCGGACGCGGGCGCCCGGGCGCGGGTGGAGACCTCGCCGGGCACGGCGCGGGTACTGCTCACAGCACCCCGGGCAGCACCTCCTCCGCCGCCTCCGAGAAGGTGTTCTCCTGCTCCGCCAGGTAGGTCTCCCAGGTCGGGGTGTCCCAGATCTCCAGCCGGTCGTTGTTGCCGACCACCGTGCAGTCCCTGGCCAGTCCCGCGTACTCGCGCAGCGGCTGCGGGACCGTCACCCGCCCCTGCTTGTCCGGCGTGTCCTCGGAGGCGCTGGAGAAGAACATCCGGCCCCGGTGACCGCCGGTCCGGCCCGCCGCCGTCTGCAGCTTCTGGGCCAGTTCCAGGAAGTAG
Organism: Streptosporangiaceae bacterium; assembly: GCA_035642555.1. Classification (GTDB taxonomy): domain Bacteria; phylum Actinomycetota; class Actinomycetes; order Streptosporangiales; family Streptosporangiaceae; genus JAIRTY01. The sequence goes on from DASQSC010000714.1 coordinate 441, forward strand.
GGCTGCGGGAACACGTACAGGCACCGTTCCCGGCTCTTGGTGATCACCAGACCTCCCGCGAGTTCCTCCCGGTACTTGGCAGGCAGGACCAGCCGTCCCTTGTCATCAAGACGGAGCGAGTGCTCGCCCAGGAACACGGCTCCACCTCCACGCCTCCCCCGTGCCAGGCGCTGACCGCCAGGCACCGCCAGTCAGCCCCACCGCGCTCCACTGTACCCCACATTTCCCCACCGTCAACGAGGCCAGCCCCTTACAGTGCCGTTCTGGCGCGCAATGTCCCTGGTAGCGGGCGGTGGGGCGGGGTGGGGCGGATCGCGGCGGCGGCCGGTCCGGCCGCGGGCGGGCCGGCCGGGGTGAGCGCCGCGCGGCAATGCCGGCAAACGCAGCGTCGCACCGGCGCCGGTTAGGACGTACTGTTCGTTACGCACGGACGCGACGCCGGCCGCGGTCCTGGCGCGGGCGGATCCCCGGGCAGGCCGCAGCGGGGCAAGGAGGTCAGGTGTTGGCGGAAACGGATCAGGGCACCGGGCAGACGCTGGACAGTCTGGTCCGGGTCGCTCACCGGGTAGGCGATGCGGTCGGGTCCGTCATCGACGGGAAGGCCGAGGCCGTGCGGCTGGCGCTGACGGTGCTGCTGGCCGAGGGCCACGTGCTGATCGAGGACGTGCCCGGGGTGGGCAAGACGATGCTGGCCAAGTCACTGGGCCGGTCGACGGAATGCACGGTCCGGCGGATCCAGTTCACGCCCGACCTGCTGCCCAGCGATGTCACCGGGGTGAGCGCCTACAACCAGGAACGGCGGGAGTTCGAGTTCAAGCCGGGGCCCATCTTCGCCAACATCGTGGTCGGCGACGAGATCAACCGCGCGTCCCCCAAGACGCAGTCCGCGCTGCTGGAATGCATGGAGGAACGGCAGGTCACCGTCGACGGCACGACCTACCATCTGACTCCCCCGTTCATGGTGATCGCCACCCAGAACCCGGTGGAGATGGAGGGCACCTACCCGCTGCCGGAGGCGCAGCGGGACCGGTTCACCGCCCGCATCTCGATGGGCTACCCGAGCCCGGAGGCGGAGCGGGAGATGATCGACACGCACGGCTCCTCGTCGCCGCTGGACGAGCTCGAGCCGGTTGCCGATGCCGCCGACGTGCGCAGCCTGATCGCGGCCGTCCGCCGGGTGCACATGGCGGAGGCGCTCAAGGAGTACGTGATCAGGCTGGTCGGCGAGACCCGCGCCACGCCCGACCTGCGGCTGGGCGCTTCCCCCCGGGCCACGCTGCACCTGCTGCGGGCCAGCCGGGCCCGGGCGGCCCTGGACGGCCGCGATTTCGTGATCCCCGACGACGTGCAGGCCCTGGCCGGTCCGGTGCTGGCGCACCGGCTGCTGCCCAGCGCCGAGGCGATCGTCGCCCGCCGGACGCCCGAGCAGGTACTCGCGGACATCGTGGAGCGGGTGCCGCTGCCGTCGCTGCGCTAGGCACACCCCGGCGCGACCGGCCGCCGACCCGCGCTGGAACTTTCCGTTGTCCCATGTCGTAGGTTGAGACAGCGGCCCCGGGTCGACGCGCCCTGGCGGCCGCGGGAAGGGCCGGGATGCGGTCGCTGTTCGCCGGGTTCACGGCACGCGGGAGGATGTTCCTCGCCGCTGGTGTCGTCGTGGCATTGGTGGGGCTTGGCGCTGGCCAGCGCGGGCTGCTGAGCGTCGGGCTGGCGCTGATCCTGCTGCCGTCACTGTCCGGGCTCGCGGCCGGGCGGGCACGGTACCGGATCCGGTGCGACCGGCAGATCGCCCCGTCGCGGGTGGTGGCCGGGCAGACCGCGAGCGTCACCGTCCGGCTGGAGAACGTGTCCCGGCTCCCCACCGGGCTGCTGCTCGCCGAGGACACGGTGCCTTACTCGCTGGGCTCCCGGCCCCGGTTCGTGCTGGACCGGGTGGAGCAGGGCGGCGTCAGGGAGCTGACCTACCCGCTGCGGCCCGGCGCCCGCGGCCGGTACCAGATCGGCCCGTTCCGGGTCCGCATCGCCGACGTTTTCGGGCTGGTCGAGCTGCGCCGCTCGTTCGCCTCCCGGAGCGCGCTGGTGGTCACGCCGCGGGTGATCGCGCTGCCGTCGACGCTGCCGCCGGGGACCTGGCTGCGGGACGGCGATGCCAGGTCGCATGCCACGGCGGCCGCTGCCGGGGCGGACGACGTGGTCCCCCGCCCCTACCGCAGCGGCGACGAGCTGCGCCGGGTGCACTGGCGCTCCACCGCCCGCTACGGCGAGCTGATGGTCAGGCGGGAAGAGCAGCACTGGCGGAACCGGGCAGTGCTCCTGCTCGACACCAGGAGCGGCGCCCACGCGGGCCAGGGGGCGGAGTCATCGTTCGAGTTCGCGGTCAGCGCGGCCGCCTCGATCGGGGTGCGCCTGGTCGGCGAGGGAATCGGCGGGCAGTTCGTGACCGACGAGGGCGCCGTGTCCGCGCCCGGCCGGTTCGAGGACGTGCTGCTCGACACGCTCGCGGTGATCAAGCCCTCGCACGCCACCGGCCTCGGCAGCGGCCTGGCCAGCGTGGCCGGCGCCAGCGGGCTGCTGATCGCCATCACCGGGCGGCTGTCCGCCGCCCAGGCCCGCGAGCTCGCCGCCGCCCGCCCGGGCGGGGGCCTTGCCATCGCGCTGCTGCTCGCCGTGTCGAGCTGGGCCGCCAGGCAGGGCGGGAACTCCGGCGGCACCGCCAGGGGCAGCAGCCCAGCCGAGGGCAGCAGCAGCGCCGAGGGCGGCGGTGCCGCGAACGAGACCGCGGAAGCGGCCGGCATCCTGGCAGCGGCCGGCTGGCGGGTGGCCACCATGACCGCGACCACCCCGCTCGCCCTGGCCTGGCAGGCGGTCACCGACCCCAACAGCGCCGGGACCCCGCTCAGCCGGACCGGCCTGCCGGCCCCCGCCGCGGCGGCCAGGGCAGAAAGGCCGACGGCATGAACCGGCACCGGCTGACGATCGCCGCGGCCGCCGCCACCCTGCTGGCGGCGATCGCGCTGTACTCGGTGGTGGCCGGCAGCAGCTGGTTCTGGGAGAGCGCCGGGGCGGTGGTGCTGGTCGCGCTCGCCGGCGCCGGTACCCG
>DASQSC010000715.1:0-4181 GCA_035642555.1 Streptosporangiaceae bacterium
CATCTGCGCGTGCTGGTCGTCGGACTCATCGGGGAGCGGGATCAGGGTCACCCGCTGCCGCGGGTGAGCCGCGTTCCACTGGGTCAGCAGGGCCGGCAGGTAACTGCCGGTGTCCAGCTTGCCGGTGGCGAACGTGATCGGCCCGATGCCGCTCAGCGATGCCACGGTGGCGGCGGCCCCGCCGCCCGCCGTGCACCCGCCCGCCAGGGCGCCGCTGACCAGCCCGGCGCCGGCCAAAAGGGCCGAGCCCGTGGCCAACACCGATCGCTTCATCGGACCCGCTTCCCCGCCTCGGTTATAGATGCGTGTTATATACCCTCGTTAGGTAAGGGTCAACGGACGTTACGGAGATGCTTCCCAGTCGTTTCTGTGCCACGATGTCGGAAAGGTCAGGGGAGGAGGGGGTCTGGTGCGCCTGCCGTTGCTGGCCCTCCTCGCCAAGGAGCCCGCGCACGGATATGAGCTTGCCACCCGGCTCGAGCAGATCTTCGGCCAGGCCTATCCTTCCCCGAATATCGGCCAGGTCTATGTCACTCTCCGGCGGCTTGAGCAGGCGGGCCTGGTGCGGAGCCAGGACGTGGTGCAGTCGGCCCGGCCCAACAAGCGGGTGTACGAGCTGACCCCGGCCGGGCGGGAGGCACTGGCGGCCTGGATCGAGGCGCCCAGCGATGGCCCGCGGGTGCGGGATGATTTCTTCATGAAGCTGGCGCTGAGCCCGCTGGCGGGGGCGACCGACCGGATGGGCCTGATCAACCGGCAGCGCAGGCACTACCTCAGCCTGATGCGTGGGCTGTCCGGCCTGGCCGAGCAGGCCGCGCCGGGCAACCGGACCTCCCGGCTGCTGATCGAGGGCGCCATGCTGCACCTGCAGGCCGACCTCGACTGGCTGGAGCGGTGCCAGCAGGAGCTGCTGTGACCGCGGCGCGCTGGGCTTCCCCGGCGGGCCAGCCGTTGCTGGCGGCCGTCGGGCTCACCAAGTCGTTCCGCACCGACGCCGGGCCGGTGCCGGCCGTCCGGGGAGTGGACCTGGAGCTGCGCCCGGGCGAGTTCGTCGCGGTGATGGGCCCGTCCGGGTCCGGGAAGTCCACCCTGCTGCACATGCTGGGCGGGCTGGAGCCCGCCACCAGCGGCGAGATCTGGCTGGCGGGGGAACGGGTCGACCGGCTGAGCCAGGCCCGGTGGGCGCTGCTGCGCCGCCACCACATCGGGTTCGTGTTCCAGTTCTTCAACCTGGTGTCCAGCATGACGGTGGCGGACAACGTGGAGCTGCCCGCGCTGCTGAGCGGGGCCAGCCGCCGCCGCGCCCGGGCACGCCGGGAGGAGCTGCTGGCCGAGCTCGGCCTGGCCGCCAAGGCCGACGCCGCCCCGTCGATGCTGTCGGGCGGGGAGCAGCAGCGGGTGGCGCTGGCTCGCGCCCTCGCCCACCAGCCCAGCGTGCTGCTGGCCGACGAGCCCACCGGCAACCTGGACAGCGCGAACGCCGCCGACGTGCTCCGGTTGCTCGGCCGGACCCACCGGCAAGGCAAGGCGATCTTGCTGGTCACCCACAACGCCCGGGTGGCGAGCATGGCTGACCGGGTGATCAGCCTGTTCGACGGGATGATCGCGGACGACGCCCCGCTGCCGGCCGCGCCGCAGCGGCCCGTCACGCCGGCCGCCGCCGGCGTGCTGGAGCTGCGGGGCTGACGTTGTCCGGATTGCGGGCAGCGGCCCGGTGGATCCGGGCGGACCTGGGTGCCCGCCCGGGGCAGGCGCTTGCCACGGTCGTGGTGGTGGCCGGCGTGGTGGCCGCGCTGCTGCTGTCGGCGACCCTGCTGGAAGGCGCGCTCAACCCGTGGCGGGCGCTGTTCGCCCAGACCAGGGGCGCCGACGTGTGGCTGCGGCTGACCGCGGACGCGCCCGCGGGCTCGCTGGCGTCGCTGACCGGGGTGACCGGCGAGGCCGGGCCTTACCATTCCGCGGCCGCCACCCTGGCGGACCGGGGCGTCAAGGCACCGGTCGAGCTGCGGGCGATGCAGGCCAGGCTGCCCGCCATCGGCCGCCCGCTGGTCCGGCAGGGCAGCTGGCTGTCGCCGCATGCCCCGGCCGGCGTGGTGCTGGAGGCGTCGTTCGCGCAGTCCGTCGGCGTCCGGCCGGGGCAGCGGGTGGTCATCGACGGCCTGGACGGCAGCTCCGTGCCGGTCCGGGTGGCCGGCCTGGCCGACACCTCGGACCAGGGCCTGTACCCGGACCAGGCACCCGGCCTGGTGTGGGGGCTGCCCGGCCTGGTGAGCCGGGTGGAGCCGATCGCCAGGCACACCGGGCAGGTCATCGGGCTGCGGCTGGCGAACCGGGCGGCCACCGGGTTCGTGGTTCAGCAGGCGGTGACCAGGCTCGGCACCGGCGCCGTCGTCAGCGTGTCCACCTGGCGCGACGTCGAGCAGTCGATGGCCAGGGGCGATCCGCTGCTGGGACTGCTGCTGGCGGTGTTCGGGCTGGTCGCGCTCGGCGCCGCGCTGCTGGCGATCGGCAACGCGGCCGGCGGCAGGGTGCTGATCATGCTGCAGGACGTGGCGATGCTGAAGACGCTGGGCTTCACGCCGCGCCAGGTCGTGGGGACGCTGCTGGCCGAGCATGCGGTGCTGGGGCTGGCCGGGGTGACGGCCGGGCTGACGGCGGGCAGGCTGCTCATGCTGCCGCTGCTGCACGGGCTGCCGATCGGCACGATGGACGCGGTGGCCCCGCTGCCGGCCGGCTGGGTAGCGCTCGGGGCGGCGGGCACGGAACTGGCGGTGCTGCTGGCGACCGCGCTGCCGGGCTGGCGGGCGGGCCGGATCTGGCCGGTGGCGGCCATCCGGCCGCCGGTGCCCACCGGGCGCCTGTCCCGGCTGGCCCGGGCCGCGATCATCACCCGGCTCCCGCCCGCGGTCGTGCTGGGGACCAGGGCCGCGTTCACCCGGCGGCTGCCCGCCGCGCTGACCATCGGCGGCCTGGCGCTGCCGATGGCGATGATCACGATCGGCCTGGGCTGCTGGTCCACCCTTGACAACATGCAGCACCACCCGGGCCAGATCGGGCTGGCGGCCGCGCTCACGGTGAGCCCGGGCGAGATGAGCCAGGCGGCGGCCGGGCGGCTGGTGGCTGACAGCCCGGATGTCGCGGCTGCCTACCGGTCGGTCCAGCTCAGCGCGCTGCTGCCGGGCGAGACCTCCACCATCACCACGCTCGGGGTGGGCACCTCGGATCGCCCCTACCCGTTCCACGTGGCGGCCGGCCGGCTGTACCGGGCGCCCGGCGAGGCCGTGGCCAGCCAGGGCCTGCTGACCGCCGCCCACCTGCAGGTCGGCGAGTACGTCCGGATGCCGGTGGGCGGGGTCCCGGTGATCGTCCACCTGGTGGGGCGGATCGTCGAGCCCGAGTACAGCGGGCAGGTGCTCGCGTTCGGGATCGACACGCTGGCGCAGGCCGGGGCCGCGCAGCCGCCGGTGTCCTACAGCCTGGTGCTCCGGCACGGCGTGAGCCCGGTCGCCGCGCGCGACCGCCTGCTGCACGCCTCCGGCGGCCGGCTGGTGGTGTCGCGGCCGCTGAACCCCGCCTCGAGCCTGGGCGTGCTGCGGGTGATGCTGGCCGGCCTGTTCGCCGTGCTGGCGCTGATCGGGCTGACCAGCCTGCTGGTGGCCGCGGCGGTGGGGCTGCGCGACCACCTCCGGGACGTAGGCGTGCTGCAGGCGATGGGGCTCACGCCCCGGCAAGTCATGGCGGCCATGGTGACCAGCACCAGCGTGCTCGCGCTGACCGCCACGCTGACCGGGGCGGCGGCCGGGACCGCGGCCAGCGCCTGGCTCATCAACCTGGGCGGGCGGTTCTACGGCATCGGCGCCGGGATCGGTAGCGCGCCGCCGGCGGTCAGCGTGGTCGCGGCGGTCGCCACCGCGGTCACGGTCGCCACGCTAGCGGCCATCATCCCGGCCCGGCGGGCAGCCCTGCGCCCGGTCGCCGACCTGGTAGCGCCCTGAAAAGGGCCTGATTAGGCTGGCCGCTGTGGTCCCCGAGCCGGTCAGCACCCAGCGCGTCACCATCCGGCCCTACCAGCCGGCCGACCTCGACGCGCTGTACCAGGTCTGCCTGCAGACCGGCCGCGACGGCGGCGATGCCACCCCGCTCTACCGCGACCCCAGGCTGCCCGGGCACGTGCACGCCGC
>DASQSC010000716.1:0-2448 GCA_035642555.1 Streptosporangiaceae bacterium
CACCGCCGCTACCTGATTCAGCTCATGCAGCAGTGGACCCGCATCAAGGAGGAAGAGGGCGAGCACGACCTGGGCCTGATGCTGGCCGTGGACGCCGAGCTGTTCCGGCTGGATTCGGTTGTCCGGTGGCTGGATACCGCCGACGCGCGCCTGCGGCGGGCGTCGGCGGGCGCCGGTCCCGAGCCGGCCCGGGCTCCGCTGCCCAGGCTGCGGCCACGGGCGGGGGCACGCCGATGAGCATGCTGGAGCTCCGGCAGGTGTCCAAGACCTACGGGCAGGGGCCCGCCGAGGTGCGGGCGCTGAGCGGGGTCAGCCTGACGGTGGACGCGGGCGCGATGGTCGCGGTGATGGGACCGAGCGGGTCGGGCAAGTCCACCCTGCTCACGATCGCGGGCAGCCTGGAGGAGCCGACCAGCGGCGAGGTGCTGGTCGGCGGGGTGTCCCTGGCAGGGATGTCACGCAACGCCAGGGCCCGGCTGCGGCGCCGCACGATCGGCTACGTGTTCCAGGATTTCAACCTCCTGCCCGGGCTGACTGCGGCCGAGAACGTCACGCTGCCGCTGGAACTGGACGGGGTGCCAGCACGCCGGGCGCGTGCCATCGGAACGGCGGCGCTGGCGGGCCTGGGCCTGGCCGACCGGGCGGCCCGGTTCCCCGACGAGCTGTCGGGGGGTGAGCGGCAGCGGGTCGCCATCGCGCGCGCCGTGGTCGGGGAGCGCCGCCTGCTGCTGGCCGACGAGCCGTCCGGCGCGCTCGACTCGGTGACCGCGGAGGGGGTGATGCGCCTGGTCCACGACGCGTGCAAGAACGGCGGGATGGCCGCGGTCGTGGTGACCCACGACGCGCAGCTCGCCTCCTGGGCGGACCGGGTGGTGTTCCTGCGGGATGGCCGGGCCACCGACGAGACCGGCCCGGCGCCCGGCCCGGAGTCCCTGCTGGCACCGGGCCAGGCCCAGTGACCGCGACGGTCCGGGAGCGGCCGGCCCCGGCGGGAGCACGCAACGGGGGCGTTCCCGCCCGGCGCGCGGTGATCCGCTGGGCGTGGCGGCTGCTGCGCCGCGAATGGCGGCAGCAGCTGCTGATCCTGGCGCTGATCACCGTCGCTGTGGCCGCGACGTTCGTCGGCGCGGCCGTGGCCACCAGCACGCCGAACCCGGCCAGCGCCGGCTTCGGCACTGCCCAGGACCGGGCCACGTTCGACGGATCCAGTCCGCACCTGCGCGCCCGGATCTCGTCGCTGGCCCGCCGGTTCGGGCGCACGGACATCATCGAGAACGAGACGGTCCCGGAGCCGGGCTCCGTCCAGACCTTCGACTTGCGGGCACAGAACCCGCATGGCCCGTTCGGTCAGCCGCTGCTCTCCCTGGTCAGCGGGCACTACCCGACGGGGCCGGGCCAGGTGGCGGTGACCAGCGGGCTAGCGTCCGGCTTCCGGCTCGCTGCCGGCGACAGCTGGCGGGTCCGCGGCACCGCGCGGCGAGTGACCGGCATCGTGGTCAACCCGCACAACCTGCTGGACCAGTTCGCCCTGGTGGCGCCGGGCCAGGTGAAGTCCCCAGACCAGGTGACCGTGCTCTTCGACGCCCACGGCTTGCAGCCGGCCTCGATCGGCCCGGAGGTCCAGTCGGTGTCGCAGGCAGCGTCGAATAACGCGATCAACCCCGAGACCATCTCGATCGCTGCGGTCACGCTCGGGATGCTGCTCATCGCCCTGGTCGGCGCGGGCGGCTTCACCGTGCTGGCGCAGCGGCGGCTGCGCTCGATCGGCATGCTCGGCGCCCAGGGCGCCACCGACCGGAACATCCGCCTGGTCGTGCGGGCCAATGGGGTCGCGACCGGAATCGCGGGCGCGGTGGCGGGGTTCGGGCTCGGCCTGGCGGCCTGGCTGGCCTATCGGCCGCGGCTGGAGGCGAGCGCCCATCACCTTATCGGCCCGTTCCAGCTGCCCTGGCTGGTGATCATCGTGGCGATGGTGCTGGCCGTGCTCGCGGCCTACCTCGCGGCCGCCCGCCCCGCCCGGGCGATCGCCCGGGTCCCGGTCGTGACCGCCCTGTCGGGGCGGCCGGCCCCGCCGAAGCCGGTCCGCCGCTGGGCGGCCCCGGCCGGGATCGTCCTGCTGATCGTCGCGTTCCTGCTGATGGGCGTGGCCGGCAGTCACGTCGGCGAGAGTAACGGCGGGAGTAACGCGGGCATGCCCGGCCTGGTCGCCGCCCTCGTCGCGCTGGCCGTCGCGGTGGTGCTGCTGTCCCCGGCGTGCCTGGCGGTACTGGCCAGGCTCGGCCGGCGAGCCCCGGTCCCGGTGCGCCTCGCGCTGCGGGACCTGGCCCGGTACCGCGCCCGGTCGGGCTCGGCGCTGGGGGCGATCAGCCTCAGCGTGCTGATCGCGGCCATCATCATCGTGGTCAGCGCAGCCCGGTTCGGCAACGTGCTCGACTACGCCGGGCCCAA
>DASQSC010000717.1:0-2696 GCA_035642555.1 Streptosporangiaceae bacterium
CGGCTGGCTGAACCAGGTGGCCTGCCAGCTCACGGACGGGATCATCGGGACCGCGGTGTGCGGGCTGTACCAGCCGGAGACCCGCACGCTGCGCTGGGCCAGAGCCGGTCATCTGCCGCCGGTGGTGGTCAGGGACGCCGCCGCGAGCGAGCTCGAGACGTCAGAGGGCCTGCTGCTCGGCGCCAACCCGGACGCCAGCTACCAGGAGGTGAGCACGTCCCTGCGGCGGGGAGACGCGCTGCTGCTGTTCACCGACGGGCTCATCGAGCGCCGCGACAAGTCGATCGACGACGCCGTGGGCGACCTGCTGGCCGCCGCGAGCCGGCGGGTGGGCGGGATCAGCGAGTATGCCGACCATGTGCTCGGCCGGGCGGATTCCGACACCGGTGACGACACGTGCCTGGTCGCGGTGCTGGTGCGGTAGGGGCTGGGCGCAGGCGCGGGCGGCGCGCTCGCTAGCCGGCTTCCCCGGTGCCCGGGGTGGCGGTCGCGGCCCTGACCGCCTCGTCGGCCGTGTCGAACATGGGGATGCGGTGCGCCAGCCCGGTGATCCACAGGCTCCGGGCCGACTGGTAGCTGGCGCCTGCCAGCGCCAGCGTGCCGCCGCCGGCGGTCAGCTCCTTCCAGTGGCCGACGATCACCGCCAGCGCGCTGGTGTCCATGAACCCGACCCCGGCCAGGTCGAGGACGATGTGACGGTGGTCGTCGCGCCGGGCCTGCCGGAGGCAGTCGTCGAGGCTGCGGCTGGTCACGATGTCCACGTCGCCGTCGACGGAGACGACCAGGGCCGGGCCGCGCTGGTCCGGTCGCAGGCGCAGGGCATCCACGAGCACCCCCAGGGGCGGGATGGCCGGCCAGGCGGGAAGCCCCGCCGGGCGAGAGGAACCCACTCTACGTCCAGGACGCCAGGCATGACTTGCCCGGGCCCGGGAAGCAGTGATGGGCGTGGGTCACCGGGGACACCGTGCCCATCCCCGCCACGCTGCGTTCATCTACCGGGGCGACCCCGAGTATGTGGCCGGGGTGGGAGGCTTCGTCCGGGCCGCGCTCACCAGGGATGAGGCGGTCCTGGTCGCCGTGCCCGGCAGGCGGATCGGCGTGCTCAGGGATTACCTGGACGGCGGGGCCCGGCGGGTCATGTTCACCGACATGACACGGCTGGGGCGCAATCCGGCCCGGATCATGTCGGCGGTGCAGAACCTGCTTGGCCGCCATCCCGGGCAGCGGGTCAGCTACGTGGGCGAGCCCGCCTGGCCGGGCCGCGGGCAGCCCGAACTGCGGGAGGCGATCAGGCACGAGGCCATGATCAACCTGGCCTGCGCGGGCCTGCCAGCCGACATCCTGTGCCCGTATGACGAGGCCGGGCTGCCCGCTGCCGTGATGGCCGGGGCGGCGCGTACCCATCCGGTGCTTACCAGGCCGGGCGGCAGCCGCGCCAGCGGCGGCTACCTGGGCGCGGGCCAGATCCCGGCGGACTGCCAGCGGCCGCTGCCGGCCCCGCCGCCGGCCGCGGTGCGCCTGGAGTACGAAGGTAACCTGCGGCCGGTACGTGCACTGGTGGCCAGCCGGGCGGCGGCGGCCGGGCTCTCCGAGCGCCGGCTCCCCGACCTGGTGCTGGCGGTCAGCGAGGTCGCCGCCAACACCGTGGCGCATGTGGGCGGACCCGGCACGCTGCACGTGTGGCAGGAAGCTGGGGAGATCGTATGCCAGCTCGGCGACGGAGGCTGGATCACCGACCCGCTGGCCGGCCGCTGGCGGCCGGGGCCGGGCGAGGCCGGCGGCCAGGGCCTGTGGGTGGTCAACCAGGTCTGCGACCTGGTTGAGGTGCGGACCGGCCGGTCCGGCACCACCATCCGGCTCCGCATGAGCCTGCCGGGCTAGGGCCAGCCCCGGCGCCGCCCCTGATTCGGGCCGGCGCGGGCTGGGTATACTGGCCGCAGTGTCTACGACGCAGGCACGCCCTTCACGCTCATGCAGCGTGATCGTTTGAGGCGTGTCTGCGCATGTCGTTAACCGGCTTCCCGGCCCGCCTCAGTCGTGGTCACGCTGCCTCCCCGGAATTCCCGGAGGGAGGCCCCCGATGAGGATCGCACTCGTCGCCCCGCACGCAACCGCGATCAGCCCGCAGTCCCCGGCCGAGGAAGGTACCGGCGTGGTCACGCTCGCCCGGACGCTCGGCAGGCTCGGGCACAAGGTCACCGTCTACGCCCGCAAGGACGCCCCCACCCAGCCACGCAAGCAGACGCTGGACCCTGGGGTCACCGTCGAGCACGTGCCGGCCGGGCCGGCCGCCCCGGTCCCCGCCGACCAGCTGAAGCCGCATATCCGCGACTTCAGCGACTACCTGGCGGATCGCTGGCGGCGGAACCCGCCTGATCTCGCCCATGCCCACTTCTGGCTGAGCGGCCTCGCCGCCCTGGCCGGTGCCCGCGGCCGCGGCGTCCCGGTCGTGCAGACCTTCGGCGCTCCGGCCCCGGACGGCCGGAGCGAGCGGCCGCGGCCCGGGCAGCAGGTCCGGCTGGCCGAGACGCTGCCTGGGGTCAGGCTCAAGGCCAGCCTGGCCCGCAACGTCCTCGGCGTGCTCGCCCGGACCTCGCAGGAGATGCAGGAGGTGGCCGCCTGGGGCGTGCCGCGGACCGCGATCAGCGTGGTGCCGTGGGGTGTCGACACCGAGCAGTTCGTTCCCGAGGGCCCGG
>DASQSC010000718.1:0-3143 GCA_035642555.1 Streptosporangiaceae bacterium
GAACTCGAGGAAGTCAAGCGACTCCGCCATCCGCTGCCCGGCCGGGGTCTGGCGGCCCAGCAGCCCGATCCCCTCCCTGGCGGCGTCCGCCCAGCGGTCAAGCACCTGGTCCTGCCGGGCCGACACCTCGGTCCAGACGTCGTCGCGCACGCGGTAGACGTCGCGGCGGGAGCCCGGCTCTCGTTCCCGGGTGATCAGGCCGAGCTGGGCCAGGTACCTTACCGCGCCGGAGATCGCCGCCGGGCTGGCGGCAAGCAGCGCTGACAGGTCGCTCGCGGTCAGCGCGCCGGCATCGGTAGCCAGCAGGGCCACGAAGACCCGCGCCGCCATCGGGGTGAACCCCGCCTGCACCAGGATGGCGGCGAACCGCTCGATGAACTGGCCGATGGCCGGCTCATCGCGGTTCACGGGTTCCAGGGTCGCCATGCATCGCCCCCTTCGGGACCTTGGTCATGGACTACTGAACATTCAGAAGATTCTGAATCTAGTGTAGTGTCTGGAGCATGACGGTGCCAATCGACGTGGCCGGGCTGCGCAAGAGCTTCGGCCGCACGCAGGCCCTGGACGGGCTCGACCTGAGGGTCGCCGCTGGCGAGGTGCACGGGTTCCTCGGCCCGAACGGGGCGGGCAAGACCACGACCATCCGCATCCTGCTCGGCCTGCTGCGCGCGGACGGCGGGACGGCGCGGCTGCTCGGCGGCGACCCGTGGCAGCAGGCGGCGAGCCTGCACCGCAGGCTCGCCTACGTGCCCGGCGACGTGACGCTGTGGCCGAACCTGTCCGGCGGCGAGGTCATCGACCTGCTGGGGCAGTTGCGCGGGGGCCTCGACGCCGGGCGCCGGGACCAGCTACTGGAGCGGTTCGACCTGAATCCTGCCACCAAGTGCCGTGCCTACTCGCGCGGCAACCGGCAGAAGGTCGCGCTGGTGGCGGCCCTGGCGTCCGGCGCCGAGTTGCTGATCCTGGACGAGCCCACCTCGGGCCTGGACCCGCTGATGGAGGTCGTGTTCCGGGACTGCGTGACCGAGGAGCGGCACAGCGGCCGCACGGTGCTGCTGTCCAGCCACATGCTGTCCGAGGTGGAGGCGCTCTGCGACCGGGTGACGATCATCAGGGGCGGGCGCACCGTGGACAGCGGTGCCCTGTCCGACCTGCGGCACCTGACCCGGACCGCGATCGACGCCGAGCTGTCCGGTGCCGTTCCCGATCTCAGCCGGCTGGCCGGCGTGCACGACCTGGAAGTCACCGATCACCGGGTGCGCTGCCAGGTGGACGCCGCCGGGCTGGATGAGGCGATGCGGCTGCTGGCCGCCGCCGGGCTGCGCAGCCTGGTGAGCCGGCCGCCGACGCTGGAGGACATGTTCCTGCGGCACTACCAGGCCGGGGAACCGGCTCCGGCGGTGGCGGCCCCGTGACCGGGCTGGCCGGCACCGGGGCGCTGGCACGGCTGGCCTTCCGCCGCGACCGGATCGGGCTCCCGGTCGCCCTCTACCTGATCACCGCGGTCGTCGCGGGCAACACCTACAGCCTCCGGCACCTGTACCCCACTGCGGCGGATCGCGCGGACCTGGCCGCCAGCGGCGGCAGCAATCCCTCGCTGCTGTTCCTGTACGGCCGCATGGAGGGCACCTCGCTGGGCGCGGTGAGCGCCTGGCGGTACGGGGTGTGGGCGGCCATCTTCGCCTCGCTGATGAGCATCTTCCTGGTGGTCAGGCACACCAGGGCGGACGAGGAGGCGGGCCGGCTGGAGCTGGTGGGCTCGGCGGCGGTGGGCAGGCACGCCCCGCTCACGGCCGGCCTGGCGGTGGCCTCGGCCGCCAGCGGCGTGCTCGCCGCGGCGCTGGCGGCCGCGCTGATCCTGCTCGGACTGCCGGCCGCGGGCTCGGTCGCGTTCGCCCTCGCGATCACCACCTGCAGCCTGGCGTTCGCGTTCGTCACGGCGCTGGCCGCGCAATTGGTGCGGGGCGCCCGCGGAGCCCGCGGCATCGCGATCGGCGTGCTGGGGGCGGCGTTCCTGCTCCGCGCTATCGGCGACGCGGCCGGCGTCCGCGGCCCGTCCTGGCTGACCTGGTTGTCCCCGCTCGGCTGGACCGAGCTCGCGCGCGCCTACGCGGGTGAGCGGTGGTGGGTGCTCGCGCTGCCGCTGGCCCTGTCGCTGGCCGCGGGCGCGGGCGCCTTCGCGCTGGCCGCGGTCCGCGATCATGTCGCTGGCCGGCCTGGCCGCCGCGGCGTATGCCACCTCGGCGGTGCTGCGGCTGCGCGCCGAGGAGACCGGCGGCCAGGCCGAACCCCTGCTGGCCACCGCGATCGGCCGGACCAGGTGGGGGCTCAGCCACATCGCCGTCGCCGTCGCCGGCACGGCGGTCCTGCTCGCCGTGGCAGGCGTGGCCGCCGGCCTCGGCTACGGGCTGCGTACCGGCTCCGCCGGACCCGAGGTGGGCCGCCTGCTCGGCGCGGGCCTGGCCCAGCTGCCCGCGTCGCTGGCGGCGGCCGGGGCGGCGGTCCTGCTGTTCGGGCTGGCGCCCCGCGCGTCGGTGGCCGGCGCCTGGACCGTGGTCGGGGTGCTGGTGCTCATCGCCCTGTTCGGCCAGGTCCTGCGGCTATCCCAGCCGATCCTCGACGTCTCGCCGTTCACCCACGTGCCCAAGCTTCCCGGCGCCGCGGTCACGGCGGCCCCGCTGCTCTGGCTGAGCCTGGCCGTCCTGGCCCTGGTCGCCGCCGGCCTGGCCGCCCTCCGCCGCCGCGACATCGGCTGACAACGGCTGACCTTGGCCAACCCGGAGAGGCCCCCGGATTCGGGGATCGCACTTTGCATACAGTCGCCGATAAACTGAACCTGCGTGAAAGGAAAGTAGTCAGGGCGAAATTTCGTAGGGGGAGACGATGACGGTGGCGACGATTCGCCCGTTGCAGCGGCCGGTGCCGCTGCGCCAGTCGGTGTACGACGCGCTGATCGACCTGATCGTCGGCGGGGAGCTGCCGCCGGGCCAGCACATGGTCGAGACCGACCTGGCCCGGCAGCTCGGCGTCAGCAGGCAGCCGATCCGCGAGGCGCTGCACCGCATGGAGGCCGAGGGGTGGGTAGACCTGCGGCCCAGCCAGGGCGCCTTCGTGCACGTCCCCACCGACTCCGAGGTCGACGA
>DASQSC010000719.1:0-2607 GCA_035642555.1 Streptosporangiaceae bacterium
TCGCCGGGGGCGGACCAGCGCCGCCCGTCGATCACCCGGAACGTGCGGGCGCTGGCGGCCGGATCGCCCTGGTAGCTGATCTCGGGCGGGGCCGGGGCCGCCAGCACGCCCACCGCCCCGGAGCCCGGCACCACGTCGCGCCCGTGCTCGTCGATCACGCGGGCGCCGGGCGCGAGCACGAACCGGGACGTGACCGCGTCGTCGCCGCGGCGGGTCTCGCACACCGCGAACGGGCCGCCCTCGGAGGCGGCGATCGCGTCCCGGCACAGCACGTCGGCGTGCCCCAGCAGCCGCAGCTTCACGTCCGCGCTCCAGGTGACCCCGACGCTCAGGATCCGGCGCAGGCTCGACAGGTCGTAGGGCCGGCCGGCGGCCGCCGCCTCGTCCAGCGCGTCCGCCAGCGGGCGCGCGAACGCGTCGCCGACCAGCGACAGCGTGTCCGCCCGGTGCCGGCCGATGGCGGCCGCCAGCTCGTGCGGGTCGTAGGAGCGCGAGGTCAGCAGTATCACCTCGCCGCCCGCGACCAGCGCGCCCAGGCAGGTGTACATGCCGGTCGCGTGCATCAGCGGCGACGCGGGCAGGGTCACGATGGCGGGCGGGCCAGCCAGGCCGCCGGCCACCGCCGCCCGCAGCCCGGCCAGGTCGCCGGGCACGGGGCGGCCGAGCAGGCCGAAGCCGTTGGCGCACACGACCTGGTAGAGCCAGGAGTGGCGGGTCAGCACGCCCTTGGGCACGCCGGTCGTGCCGCCGGTGTACATCAGCCAGTGGTCGTCGCCGCGCGGGAGCCGGGCCAGCGGGGGCGCCGCCAGCGCGTCGGCGAAGCTGCCCGGCTCCGGCCCGGCACCGGGCCACGGCCCGCCGCGCTCCCCCGCCCGCACCAGCGTCCGCAGCGCCGGGGCGGCCTGCGCCGCGGCAGCGACCTGCGGTTCGAGCCGGCCGTCGTAGACCAGCGCCTGCATCCGGGAGTCGGTGAACAGGTGCACCAGCTCGTCCCGGCGGTAGCGGTAGTTCACGTTGACCGGCACCGCCCGCAGCTTCAGGACCGCCAGCAGCGACTCCAGGTACTCGATGCTGTTGGGGAGCGCGATGCCGACCCGGGCCTGCGGCGCGATCCCGGCCCGGGAATCCGCCGCGGCGCCCGTGCCCGCCAGGTACCCGGCCAGCCGCGCGGCCCGGTCGTCGAGCTCGCGCCAGCTGCGGGCGCGGCCGCCCTGCACCACCGCGGTCCGGTCGGCCCGCAGGTCAGCGACCGCCTCCAGGACGGTGGCGAGGCTCTCCTTCACCCGCGGTCCCTCCGGCGGCGGGAACGAGCGGAGTGCGCGGAACGGACTTCCCGTGACACATCACGATGCTATGTTCCGGCCGGGAGGGGGTGTTCCCGATCGATCCCTTCCGCTCCGCAGGCAGTAGTGGCCCGGCAGCCCGCCGGCGCTGGCCGTGGGCTGCCGCCGGGGTGCTGCTTTCCGCCGCGCTGCTGATCCCGGCCGCGGGAAGCGCGCAACCTGAGCCCGCCGCCCCGGCCGGCCGGGTGCTGCCCGCCACCGGCCCACCGGGGGATCTCGCCCGGCTGGAAGCCCGGGCCGCGAAGCTGGCCAGGGAGTACCGGGGCCAGCTGGGGCTGCTGAGCCAGGCGGAGAGCGCCGCCCGGGCGACCACGGCCACGATGCTGCGGCTGCACCGCCGGCTCGGCCGGGCGAACACGCAGCTGGCACGGCTGGCCGCGGCCAGCTACATGGGCGGGGTGCAGGACCCGGCGGTGGTGATCCTGGGCGGCGTCAGCGGCGACCCTGAGCGGATGCTGCGGGCGTCGGCGACCTTCGAGTACGTCACCAGGCAGCGCAGCGGCAGGGAACGGGCGCTGAAGCAGTTCCTGCTTGCTGAGCAGCGGGCGGAGCGGGCCGCCAGCGCCCGGACGGCCGCCCTGCGCGGGCTGCTCGCGAAGCTGGCGGGCCAGCGCCACCGGGTCGAGGCACTGCTGGCCAGGTTCCGGCCCGAGTCCCCGGTCATCGGCGACACCATCACTGCCCGCATGCGGCAGGTGAAGAACGAGGTCGACCGCAGGTTCGGCCCGTTCAGCTCGATCGGCTGCTACCGGGCGGAGGCCTCCGGCGAGCATCCGCTCGGCCGGGCCTGCGACTTCTTGCTGAGCACCGGCGGCGTTATGCCGGCCGGGGCCAGCGTCAGGCGTGGTTACGACATCGCCGCCTGGGCGCAGGCCAACGCCTCCCGGCTGGGGATCATGTACATCATCTACCGGCAGCGGATCTGGGACATCCGGATGCCGTCGGCCGGGTGGGTGCAGATGGCCGACCGCGGCAGCATCACCGCCAACCACTACGACCACGTGCACATCTCGGTCTTCTGACGGCGGCCAGCGGATACCGTCGGAGTGTGCGGATAGCGACCTGGAACGTGAACTCGGTCAAGCAGCGCGTGCCGCGGCTGCTGCCGTGGCTGGACCAGCGCCAGCCCGACGTGGTCTGCCTGCAGGAAACCAAGCTCAGCGACGAGGCGTTCACCGAGTTGCTCGGCGGCGAGCTGGCGAGCCGGGGCTACGGCATGGCCCTGCACGGCAAGGCGCAGTGGAACGGGGTGGCGATCCTGTCC
>DASQSC010000720.1:0-6137 GCA_035642555.1 Streptosporangiaceae bacterium
GGGGGCGCCTGCCCGCCCGCGAATACCGCGTCTGCCGTCTCCGGGAACGGCTGCCGGTACGCCGACCGGTTGGCCCACATGCTCACGTACCCGCTGTAGCCCTGGATCACGTACACCGACGGGTACCGGCGGCCGGGCTCATCGTCATAACCGGGCGGCAGGTACACCCACACCGGCCGATCGCTGGGATCTCCGAGCGGGTTCGACCGCAGCAGCTCGCTGCTGATGACCTGCTCATCGAGGTGGCCGGCCAGGCCGGCGGACCAGGGCAGCATGCGTCCTCCCGTGACTCGCGTGCATGTCCGCCACAGTTTTCCAGACCAGCAGCGGAACGGAATGGTGCGTGGCCGGTCCCGGCTCGTCAGCGCTGATCCGGGTGCCGGCCCGGGCCGGGTCAGGCCGGGCGCCCCGCTTACCCTCGACACATGAACGGACCGCCCCTCCCCCCTGATCCAGCCGAGCAGCACTTCATGAAGGTCGTGGCGGCCCTGTCGGAGCCGGGCCAGCCCCCGGCCGCCGCGGCAACGGCGGGGCAGCCGGTGCCGGTGCGCCCCGGGTCGGCGCTGACCGCCGGCCACGCGCTGGCCCTGTTCGACGCTCAGCTCGCGAGCAGGCATCTCGACCTGGCGGCCCGCTGGCTGCGCGAGCAGGGCTCTGGCTGCTACACGATCGGCTCATCCGGCCACGAGGGGAACGCCGCGGTGGCGGCCGCGCTCCGGACCAGCGACCCGGCCCTGCTCCACTACCGATCCGGCGCCTTCTACCTGGCGCGGGCCGGGCAGGCCAGGCCGCCCCAGGACGGGGTGCGGGACGGGGTGCGGGACGTGCTGCTGGGGCTGGTGGCGGCCGCCGGGGACCCGATCTCGGGCGGGCGGCACAAGGTGTTCGGCAGCCGGGAGCTGAACGTGATCCCGCAGACGTCCACCATCGCCTCGCACCTGCCGCGCGCGGTCGGGCTCGCGTTCGCGCTGGGCCGCGCCCGGCGGCTGGCGGCCGGCACGCCGTGGCCGCGCGACGCGATCGTGGTGACGAGCCTGGGCGACGCGTCGGTCAACCACTCCACCGCGGCGGGCGCGCTCAACACCGCCGCGCACTGCGCCTATCAGCGGCTGCCGCTGCCGTTGCTGGTGGTGGTCGAGGACAACGGGCTCGGCATCAGCGTGCGCACCCCGCCCGGCTGGGTGGCCGCGGCCACGTCGGGACGGCCGGGCATCCGGTACTTCAGTGCCGACGGGGCCGACCTGGCGGGCGCCTACGACACCGCGCTGGCGGCGGCCGGCTGGGTCCGGCAGCACCGATCCCCCGCCGTCCTGCACCTGTCCGTGGTGCGGCTGGGCGGCCACGCCGGCTCCGACGCCGAGGCCGGCTACCGGGACCAGTCCGATATCGCCGCTGACCTCGCGGCCGACCCGCTGCTGGGCACCGCCCGGCTGCTGGTGGAGGCCGGCGTGCTCACCCCGGCCGGGGTGCTGGAAAGGTACGCCGCCTCCCGGGCCCGGGTGCTTGCCATGGCCGAGGCGGTGACCGGGGCGCCCCGGCTGGTCACGGCGGCAGAGGTGATGGCGCCGCTGGCGCCGCGGACGCCGGATGTGGTGGCGGCGGGCGCCGCGCTGGCCGCCGGCCCGGACCGGCGGCGGGCGGTGTTCGGCCGCAGGCTGCCGGAAGACGCGGGGCCGCTCACCCTCGCCCAGTCCGTCAACGCCGCCCTCACCGACGCCATGGCGGCCCGGGAGCGGATGCTCGTGTTCGGGGAGGACGTCGCCCGCAAGGGCGGGGTGTACGGGGTCACCCGCGGGCTGCTGGGCAGGTTCGGCGCCGCCCGGGTGTTCGATACGCTGCTGGACGAGCAGGCGATCCTGGGCCTGGCGCTGGGCGCGGGGCTGGCCGGGCTGCTGCCGGTGCCGGAGATCCAGTACCTCGCCTACCTGCATAACGCCGCCGACCAGCTGCGCGGTGAGGCGGCCACGCTGTCGTTCTTCTCCCAGCGGCAGTACCGGAACCCGATGGTGGTGCGGATCGCCGGCTACGCGCACCCGGGCGGATTCGGCGGCCACTTCCACAACGACAGCGCGGTGGCGTCGCTGCGCGACATCCCCGGGCTGGTCATCGCCTCCCCGGCGCGGCCAGACGACGCCGCCGCCATGCTGCGCACGTGCCTGGCCGCGGCCGAGGCCGACAGCAGCGTGTGCGTATTCCTGGAGCCGATCGCGCTCTACCACGAGCGCGACTTCCACGACCAGGGGGACGGGGGCTGGCGCGTGCCGTACGAGCCGCCGGAGCGATGGGCCGCCGGTCACGTCCCGGTGGGACAGGCCCGCACCCATGGCGACGGCACCGACCTCACGATCGTCTCGTTCGGAAATGGCGTGCGCATGAGCCTGCGCGCGGCGTCCCGGCTGGCAGCGGACGGGATCAGCACCCGGGTCGTGGACCTGCGCTGGCTGGCGCCGCTGCCCTGCGACACGATCCTGGCCGAGGCGCAGGCTACCGGGCGGGTGCTGATCGCCGACGAGACCCGCCGGACCGGCGGCGTGTCGGAAGGGATCATGACGGCGCTGGCCGACGGCGGATTCACGGGCCGGCTGGCCCGCGTGACCAGCGAGGACAGTTTCGTGCCGCTCGGCGACTCCGCCTCCTGCGTGCTGCTGTCCGAGCAGGCCATCGAGGCAGCCGCACGGAAGCTGGTGAGCTGACCCGCCGCGGCCCTATGCTGCTCAGGTGGCGATTTCCCGGCTGCCGCGATTCCTGGCCGGTATCGGCAATCTCGATCCTTCGCAACCGGGCGGCGGACTGCAGCCCGAGCTCGCCGACGTGGCCAGGCTGGCGCGGCGGCTGGTGCAGCGGGCGGTGGCGGCTGCCAGGACGGAGGATGCGCCGGTAGCTTCGCTGCTGCGGGCCCATCTCGGGCCGCAGGCCGCCGGCCTGCCGGTCGCCTCCGGCTGCTGGCCCGCCTACGAGCACGTCAACCTGCAGCTCGCGGTGGACACCTGGCTGGCCGCCCCGGGGCGGACGCATGACCTGGCCGGGATTACCGGGCCGCTCCGGCAGCAGCCGCCCGGCCTCGCCGACCTGCTGCAGGACGGCCCGGCCCGGGGCGTGCCAGCGGCCGGGGCCGGCAGCGTGCGCACGGTGGCGCTGCCCGCCGGGCCCGGCGGGGTCACCCGTTCCTGCGTGGAATGGGGCCTCTATCTGGTCACCAGCAACGGGCAGCGGCTGGCGCTGCTGCTGCGGCCCGGCGGGCCGGGCAGCGGCGGCGCGCGGCCGGAACTGGTGCTGGAGATCGCCGGCCCGCGGCAGCCGGACATCGATGCGGTCCTGGCCGAGATCAGGCAGCTGGCCGTGACCCGCAGCGTGTTCCGCGGCCAGGTGATCGCCTTCGGCGCGGACGTGTTCGGGCCCGGCCACACCGGGCCGCTGACCTTCCTGGACCGCCCGGCGGTGCCGCGCGAGGAGGTCATCCTGCCGTCCGGCCTACTGAGCGGCATCGAGGCGCAGGTACTCGGAATCGCCCGGCACGCCCGGCAGCTGCGGGCGAACGGCCAGCACCTCAAGCGCGGCATCCTGCTGCACGGTCCGCCCGGCACCGGCAAGACCCACACCGTCCGCTACCTGCTCGGCCAGTTGCCCGAGCGGACCGTGGTGGTGGTCACCGGGGAGGCACTGCAGATGGTCCGGGAGGCCTGCGCGGTCGCCCGGGCGCTGCAGCCGTCGGTGGTGGTGGTCGAGGACGTGGACCTGATCGCTGAAGACCGCGGCCGCGGGCAGGGCGAGGCCCATCCGCTGCTGTTCCAGCTGCTCAACGAGATGGACGGGCTCGCGGCCGACGCCGACGTCACGTTCCTGCTCACCACCAACCGGGTCGACCTGCTCGAGCCGGCCCTGGCCGAGCGGCCAGGGCGGGTGGACCATGCGGCGCGGCTGCCGCTGCCGGACTCCCCGGCCCGCCGGCGGCTGCTGCGGCTGTACCGGGGAAGCCTGGACCTCGACCTGGCTCAGCCCGAGGCCGTGATCAGCCGCACCGACGGGGTGACCGCCTCGTTCATGAAGGAACTGCTGCGCCGCGCGGCGCTCCGGGCCGCTGCCGACGGCTGGCCGGACGGCGCGGCGGACGGGGCGGCGGACGGGGCGGCGGCAGACGGGGGGGCAGCAGCGGACGTGGCGGCGGACTGGCCGCCGCTGCGGGTCACCGACGCGCACATCGGCGCCGCCCTGGACGAATTGCTGGCCACCCGCAATCAGCTCACCCGGCTGCTGCTGGGCGGCAATTCCGCCACCGACCACATCGTGACCGGCGCCGACGCTGTGATCCGCAACCCGGCCGGGCTCAGTCGCAGGCCCGCCCGCCGGTTACCCGCGGCCCCGGCCCCCCGCTGGCCGGCCGCCTGGGCATGCCCTAGGCCGACAGCCGCCGGAGGGCGGCCAGTTCGGCGGCCGACGGCGGCGGCAGGGTCCGCAGGGCCGGAGAGACCGAGAGCGGCCAGCCGGTCCTGGCCCGGACGGCCGTTACCTCAACCCCCGGATATACGCCGGTCAGCCTCAGCTCGCAGGTTGCCGGGTCCGGCTCGAGCACGCCCAGGTCAGTGATCACCCGCTGCGGGCCCGCCCCGGTGAGACCGAGCCGCTCCCGGTACCCGGGCCCGTCGCCGTAGCCGACCGAGGTGACGAAGTCCACCCGCTCCACGAACGAGCGGGTTGACTGCCGGACCACGACGATCACCTCCCGGCAGGAGGCGGCGATCTCCGGCGCGCCGCCCGCGCCGGGCAGCCGCACCTTCGGGGTGCGCTGCGACGAGCCGACCACGGTGGTGTTGATGTTGCAGAACCGGTCGATCTGGGCGGCGCCGAGGAACCCGGCGTGGATGCGGCCGGGCTGGAGCCAGTAGTTGAAGATCTCTGGCACGCTGACCACCGCGTCCGCGGTCTCGGCCAGCACGCTGTCGCCGATGGACAGCGGCAGCCGCCCCGGCTTGGCCCCGATGGTGCCGGACTCGTAGATCAGCACCAGGTTGGGCGCGTGGGTGGCCCGCGCCAGGTTGGCGGCCGCGCTCGGCAGCCCGATCCCGACGAAGCAGGTCATCCCGTCACGCAGGGCGCGGGCGGCGCAGGCCGTCATCATCTCGTCCGCGGTGTAGGGCACGCCCTGCTCCCCGCCGGGAGCGGAGGCAGTCATGCCCCGGCCCCGGCGGGCCGCAGCACCGCGGTCTCCAGCCAGCGGCTGAACGCCTCCCGGTCCCGGCTGATCGCGTCCCATGACAGGTAGTAGTCGTTGTCGCGCAGCGAGTACCCGAGCGCGTACGACGGGTGGGCGCCGCCGGGCACGTGAGCCACGAGCGTCACGGTCCAGGACGGGAGCACCACCGCGCCCGGGCGCGGTTCGAGCTCCGCCACGATCTCTTCCACGGTGACCACCGAGCGCTCCGAGGCCAGCACGGCCTCCTTCTGGATCCCGGTGATCCCCCAGAACTGGACGTTGCCGGCGCGGTCGGCGCACTGGGCGTGGATGACGGCGACGTCGGGCCGCAGCGCCGCCACCGCGGTCAGCGTCTCGCCGGTGAACGGGCACGTGATCGGGCGGACCGCGGGGGTGCCGTCCAGCCCGGGCAGGGCCTCAAGGCCAGTGCCGCGGTAACCGCGCAGGACCGCGAACGGGAGGCCGGCCGCCCCGGCCGCGTACCGGTTCGCCATCCCGGCGTGGCTGTGTTCCTCGATCTGGAGCGGCACCGGCCAGCCGTTCTCGACCGCGTCCCGGAACCGGTGCAGCGACCCCACGCCCGGGTTACCGCCCCATGAGAAGACCAGCCTGCTGGCGCACCCGGCCCCGATCAGCTGGTCATAGATCAGGTCCGGGGTCATCCGGATCAGGGTGAGGTCGCGCCGGCGTTGCCTGATCACCTCATGGCCCGCAGCGTTCGGGATCAGGTGCGTGAACCCCTCCATGGCGACCGAGTCGCCGTCATGGATGGCCTCGGCCACGGCCTCAGCCAGTGACACGATCGCTGCCATGATTGCCGGGACCGTGGTTATGGCTGCGACTGGCGCGCGAGCTGAGCGTCCAGCTCGCCGAGGACCCGGTAGCACCTGAGCACGCCGCGCACGCTGGAGTTGGGCTCGCGCCCCTCGGTGATGGCCGCGACGAA
>DASQSC010000721.1:0-4671 GCA_035642555.1 Streptosporangiaceae bacterium
AGCGCCCGCAGCGTCAAGGCGGCGCCAGCCGTGCTGCTCGACCCGGACCCGGGCCCGCTGCACCGGCGCGGCGCTCACGAAATGCCGGCCGAGCCGCTGGCCGAACTCCTCGGCCGGGAGCGGCGCCTGCTGCCGCGCCAGTGCGTAGACCGCGTTCTTCTGCGCGTCGGTCGTCAGCACCCCGGTATTGTCCCCGGCGAGGTAGGTGGCGGCGAAGTCGCCGGACAGCGCGGTGCTCACCGTCAGGTCGCAGACCTGGTGCTCCTCCGCGCCCCGGGTGACGTGCAGCAGCCGCACCTCCGCCTTCCCGTACCGGGCCGGGCCGAGCACGGCGCCGCCGCCGGAAGCGCTGGTCATAGGCTCGTCAGCTCCCTCGGTAGACCGTGTAACCGTACGGCGACAGCAGCAGCGGAACGTGGTAGTGCTCGCCTGGCGTGGTCACGAACACGACTGTGACCTCGGGAAAGAAGGCTGGTCCGGAGCCCGCCGCGAGGTAGTCGCGGACGGCGAACACCAGCCGGCAGGCGGCCCGCCCGGGACCGGGCGGTCCTGGCAGGCCGCTGACCCGGCCATCGGGACCGGTCACCGCGGCAGCAAGCCGCTGCCAGCTCCCGTCCACTTGGTAGTCGAGGGTGACCGGCACCCCGGCGGCCGGGCGGCCGCGGGCGGTGTCGAGCACATGGGCGGAGATGCCGGTCACGTTCCTGCCAGCTTCCGCAGCCGGAGAGCGGTGATCTTGCCGATCTCGCTGGCGGCCACGGCCAGCTCCGTGCCCGGGTCGTTGGCCAGCCGGCGCCGCAGCTCGGAGAGGATCTCCGGGGCGCCCCGGCGGGCCGCGCAGATCAGGAAGACGTGCCCGAACCGGCGCTCGTAGGCGGTGTTCGCGTCCCGTAGTTCCGCCAGCGTGCCGGGATCAGCGCCGACCCCGGCCTGCTCCTGGCGGGACTGCCCGGTCACGCCCGGCCCGCGGTCGCCGATCCGCGGGTGGGCGGCCATGGCGGCTGCCAGTTCGCCGGGCCCGCGTTCCGCCCACGCCCGGTCCGCCGCGGCGACCAGGTCAGCCGCGTTCCGGTAGGGCCGCCCGGCCGCCACCTGCCGGGCCCAGCCCGGTGCCTCGCAGCAGCCGCGCAGCACGGCCGCGGCCTCGTCCGCAGGCAGCCCGTTCAGCCAGGCCAGCCCGGAGCCTGCGGCCGGGCCATCCGGCCGGGCGGCCGCTTCTGGGCCGCCAGTGCCCAGGGGTTCGCGGCTCGGCCGGTCAGCCATCAGGTCGGCTCCCGTCGCTGGACCTCTCCTGCCGCCGGAAACGGCGGTGGAGGCAATTCTGCCAGCGGCCGGCTGGGCACGACCGCTTCCCGGGCCGCGGGCAGCTCAAGCACCAGCCCGCCGTACCGTCCGGCACCAGGCCGGTTGGCGCTAGGCCGTGGCACGCTGAAGCTGTGCCGTGCGTCTCGTCCCTGGGCGGCCTCGTCCGGGCAGCCGCCTCAGCCTTACCAGCCTCGCCCTGGAATGGGACGAGGGCCTGGCGCCCGTGCTCGCCGGGTTCCTGGCGCGCCGGGCGTTACTACAACCTGGGACCGCGCTGGTTCCCGGCGGGCGGCCCGCTGCGCGCCAGCTGCGGCTGCGCGAGTATCGCTGCAGCAGCCCGCAAGCTAGCTGTGATTGCGGCATGTGTGCCACACTTAGAACAGTGGCCGGTAGCCTTGCCGTATGACGCGATGGGATCACGCGAAGAAGCAGATCCGCGAGGGTGATCGTGCCGACATTTGACTTCATGCTGCGGTTGAACCGCGCACCAGCCGAAGACGAGATCGACGCGCTCTATGAAGCGACTCATGGAGACGCTGACGTCGAATGGAACCCGGATACAGGCTTCCGAGCGGTCACGGTCAACCGGGAAGCGGACACGCTGACCGAGGCAATCATCTCCGCCATCCAGGACCTTGAGCGAGTTCCCGGGCTTCGCGTCGTGGGGGCCGCCCAGGACGACCCCGTAACGATGCTGGATATTGCCCGGCGTACCGGGCGAACCCGCACCTCCGTGCGCATGCTCGTCAACGGCCAGCGTGGCCCTGGCGGATTCCCAACGCCTTCCCTGGTGACAACTGGAGGCGAGAAGCTGTGGGACTGGGTTGACGTCACCACGTGGCTGCGCGACCGGCTGGGACTGGCCATAGAGGTAACGCCACACGAGCTGATCACTGCGGACCGGCTGCTCGCCGCCCGGGCGGAACTAGAGGCGGAGCCCGACGAGCGGACGCGAGCCGCCCTCAGCGGACTGCTCCATGCGTCCTAGCCTGGGTACTCGAGCATGACCGGCACGGAGCGGACTCGGCAGGGATCGCTCGCCCCCGCTGGGACCGGGCACGGCGGGGTGCGTGGCTGAGTTCGGGCTGGTGGTGCGGGCGCGGCGGGCTGTTACCCCGGAGGGGGCACGGCCGGTCTCGGTGGCCGTGGCCGATGGCCGGATCGCGGCCGTGACCGGGCCCGGGGAGCGCCTCGACGCGGCGGAGGTCACCGAACTCGCGGACGACGAGGTGCTGCTGCCGGGCCTGGTGGACACCCATGTCCACGTCAATGAGCCGGGCCGGACCGGGTGGGAGGGCTTCGCGTCCGCGACCCGGGCGGCCGCCGCCGGCGGGGTGACGACACTGGTCGACATGCCGCTGAACAGCGTGCCCACGACCACGACGGTGGCGGCGCTGCGGGTCAAGCAGGAAGCGGCCAGCCGGAACGCGCGGGTGGACGTGGGGTTCTGGGGCGGTGCCGTTCCCGGCAACCTCGCCCGCCTGGCCGGGCTGCACCGGGCCGGGGTGTGCGGCTTCAAGGCGTTCCTGGCCGACTCGGGCGTGCCGGAGTTCGGGTTCCTGGACCGGTCCCGGCTCGGCGCCGTGATCGCGGAGCTGGCCCGGCTGGACGCGCTGCTGATCGTGCACGCTGAAGACCCGGATCTGATCGCGGCAGTCCCGTCCGCCGGAGCCCGTTCGTATGGCAAATTCCTCGCGTCCCGCCCGCCGGGGGCCGAGCACGCGGCCATCGCCGCCGTGATCGGCGCGGCGCGGCGCCACGGCGCCCGGGTCCACGTGCTGCACCTGGCGTCGGCGGGAGCGCTGCCGGTCATCGCCGCCGCACGGGCCGAGGGGGTGCGGGTGACGGCCGAGACGTGCCCGCACTACCTGACGTTCGCGGCGGAGCAGGTGCCGGCCGGGGCGACGGAGTTCAAGTGCTGCCCGCCGATCCGGGAAGCCGCGCACCGGGAAGGGCTGTGGCAGGGGCTGGCGGACGGCGTGATCGACGTGATCGTGTCCGACCACTCCCCCTGCCCGCCCGCGCTCAAGCAGCGCGAATCCGGCGACTTCGGCACGGCGTGGGGCGGCGTGGCGTCGCTCCAGGTCGCGCTCCCGGCGGTGTGGACGCAGGCGCGGCAGCGCGGGCACGGCCTGGCCGACGTGGCGCGGTGGATGGCCGCCGGGCCCGCGGCGCTGGCGGGGCTGCCGGGGAAGGGGGCGATCGCCGTGGGGAAGGACGCCGACCTGGTGGCGTTCGCCGACGCGGATGCCTTCACGGTGGACCCGGCGCAGCTGTATCACCGGCATCCGGTCACGCCGTACGCGGGCCGCAGGCTCACCGGGGTGGTGCGCCGGACCTGGCGGCGAGGCGAGCCGGTGCACCCCGCGGCCGGGCCGGCGGGCGCAGGCTCCGCCTGCCCCGGCGGGCGGCTGCTGCGGCGGGAGGGCACGTGACCAGGACCGGATCGCTGGTGAACCTGGCCGCCCGGCGGCTCGGGGCGGGGGTGATCGGCGCCAGCGACGAGTTCTTCGGCGAGAAGGAGAACCTGCTGCGGCCCGGCCCGCCGGCCGCGCGGCCGGGCACGTTCGGGCACAAGGGCCAGGTGGTGGACGGCTGGGAGACGCGGCGCCGCCGGGGGCCGGGCGAGGATTACGCGATCGTGCGGCTCGGCGCGGCCGGGGTGATCCGCGAGGTGGTCGTCGACACCACGCACTTCACCGGCAACTTCCCGGCCGAGTGCGCGGTGTCGGCCTGCGGTGCCGACGGCTACCCCGGCCCGGACGGCCTGCCAGGACCCGGTACCGAGTGGGCGGAGATCGTGCCGCGCAGCAGGCTGGCCGGGGACGCCGAGAACCGGTTCGCGGTGGCTGACGGGCGGCGGTTCACGCATGTCCGGCTGGTCATCCACCCGGACGGCGGGGTGGCCAGGCTGCGCGTGAACGGCGAGGTGATGCCGGACCCCCGGCTGCTGGACGGCCTCTCGCTGGACCTGGTCGCGGCCGAGAACGGCGGCACCGTCACCGGCGCCAGCGACCGGTTCTACTCGCCGCCGGAGAACATGATCGCGCCGGGACTGGCGGCGGTGATGGGAGACGGCTGGGAGACCCGGCGGCGGCGCGGGCCTGGCAGCGACTGGGTGGAGTTCCGGCTGGCCGCGGCCGGACGCATCCGCCAGGCCGTGATCGACACCTCGTGCTTCCTCGGCAACGCGCCGGCGGCCTGCACGCTGCTGGGCCGCGATGCCGGGGAACCGGGGCCTGCCAGCGCCGGGCAGGCCGACGAGACGGGCAGCGTGGCGGGCAGCGGGGCGGCCGGCGAGGCGGGCAGCGGGCAGGCCGGCGAGGGCTGGTCCGAACTGCTGCCCCGCACCCCGTTGCAGCCCGA
>DASQSC010000722.1:0-3546 GCA_035642555.1 Streptosporangiaceae bacterium
CACGAAGCGCGGCAGGTCCCACAGCGAAGGGTCCTCCGGCTGATCGCTGAACCCCGAGCCGAGCTGGTCGTAGTAGTAGTACTCGATCCCCGCGGCCGGGAGGTAGCTGTCGCACGCCTCCAGGTACTCGTGGGTCGAGCCAGGCCCGCCGTGCAGCAGCAGCACCCGCAGCCGGGGGTTGTTGCCGGTCCGCTTCACCCACACCCGGAAGGTGCCGCCCGGAGTGCGGACGGGTATCCGCCTCGCCCCTCCGCTGAGCACGTCGTCCCGGCCTGAGTAGTCCAGGTAATCACTCACGCGCCGCACGTTACCGCCACCGCGCCGGATACCGCGCACCCGCGCACTATCCGGCGGGCGCCCCCGCGCCGATCATGATGGCATGGACGACCACGCACGGCGCCGGCGGCAACGGAAGACGCTCAAGCAGGAGCTTCCCTACCCGTACGACCAGGACCTGTCCAAGGTGCTGCGGGGCCTCAACCGGCGTACCCCGTTCGGCCGCCGAAGACAGGCCAACGACCCGGTGACCGCTGCCTCTCTCGTCGCGGCGGTCCGGCTCATCCAGCGCCACCTGGGTCCCGGCGCGGCGGGGGGGCCAGCCGACCCGGAGGACCGGACTCGGTGCCGCAGCCGCTGCTGAGCTTCCTGTCGCAACGGGCGGTGGCGGCCGAGGTGGCCAGCAACCCGCCCCCGTTTCACCGCGTGGGCCGGGTATCGGCCATGCGCGAGCGCTGGCAGCATCAATCCAGCTTCATCGCGGACGTGCTGCGGTTCTGCCTGCTGGCGTCGCATTACCCGGGAGCGCATCAGGACGAGATCCCAGACGCAGCAGAGGAGGCCGAACGGATCGGCTACTGGCGGGATGAGGCGCAGCGAGCGAAGGCGGCCGCCGCCCGGGCAAGTGAGCAGGCTGCCTGCTGGGCGGGTGGCTGCCGGGAGGGCCGGGAGGACGTGCTGTCGCTGGCGCGCGCCCATAGCCGGCCAGCGCGCGCCGGCCGCGGTCAGCTGGTCCGCGGCTCCCAGCTGGAGAACCGGATCGCCAGCAGCAGCCCGGCCAGCCCCCAGGCGGCGGCCAGGGTCCTACGACCCGGTCCCTACGGCCCGGTTCCGCGTGCTCGCTGCCGCGGCGGGGAGATGGCCCGTGACGCCGGCCACGGCCTGGCCGGCGACCGCGCCGATGACCGCCCCGATCACGGTGTCGCCGGGATAGTGCACCCCGGTGTGCACGCGGGAGTAGGCGACCCCTGTCGCCAGCAGGTGCAGCACCAGCGACAGCCACGGCGCGTCGGTCCCGATCGCGGTCGCGAACGCGAAGGCCGTCGCCGAGTGCCCGGACGGGAACGACGCCGAGACGGGCATCCGGACGTGCCGCGCGCCCGGCACCCGGGCTTCCTCGCGGTCGGGCCGCCGCCGCGGGTACATCGGCTTGATGGCCAGGTTCACCAGGGCCGAGGTGACCCCGATCGCGGCCAGGCCGCGGGCCGCCGCGCGGCGCCCGGCCGGGCCTCCGCCGACGGCGAGCCCGGCCGCGATCACGAGCCACAGCCGGGAGTTGTCGGCCGCCCGCGAGAGGCTCCGCACAGGCACGTCAAGCTCGGGAGTGGGGACGCCGGCGATCGCGGCATAGACGGCCCGGTCCACGTCGCCCAGCTGGTGCGCGGCGGCGGACAGCTGGCCCCAGGCAGGACCGCCGGCCCTGGCCAGCCGGGCTGCCAGCCGGTCGGCGGCAGTACCCGCGCCCGCCATGCCCGGCTCGCCCCCCGTGCCTCCAGTACCCACCGGCGTATGCTACCCGGGCGGGGCGGGCGCATCCCGTGGGACCTGGCCGCGAGCGGGCCGGGGCCTGCCGGAGCGCACTGGCAGCTGAGACGGTGCCCGGGCGCTGCGCCCGGTGCCGGGTAGGGGGCATGGTGCCGGGGGTATGGCGGCCACCGGGTGCCGGCCAGCGGGCGTCGGCGCTGTCTGCGCTGATGACCGCGCTGGCCGCCGCGGTCCTGGTGCTGCTGGGGATCGCGGGCCACCTCGGCTGGGTCCTGCTGGCCCTGTCCGGGCTGCTCTGCTGTACCACCGCCAGCTGGTACGCGGTGTCGCGGCGGGGCACCGTCCGGGTGCCGGCCCTGATCGCCGCCCTCGCGGGCCTGGCCGCCGCCGTCACCGGCCTGGTGCTGGCTGCGATCGCGGTCTGGGAGGTCACCGTCGTCCTGGTGCTGGCCGCCGGCTCGGTGGCGGCAGCCCGGCCCGCGCTGCACCGCACTCCGCGGTCCCAGTGGACGGCGCCGGTCCGCCGGTCGCCGCCACGGCCGGACCATCCCGTTCTGATCATGAATCCACGGTCCGGGGGAGGGAAGGCGGTGCGGTTCGGGCTGGAGCGGGAGTGCCGGGAAC
This sequence comes from Streptosporangiaceae bacterium, assembly GCA_035642555.1. Classification (GTDB taxonomy): domain Bacteria; phylum Actinomycetota; class Actinomycetes; order Streptosporangiales; family Streptosporangiaceae; genus JAIRTY01. Next base: position 2,386 of record DASQSC010000722.1, read on the forward strand.
GGAAGATCGAGCCGGTCCTCCTGCAGCCCGGTGACGACCTGCGGGAACTGGCCGAAGCCGCCGCCGCCCGGGGGGCGGACGTCATCGGCATGGCGGGCGGCGACGGCTCGCAGGCGGTGGTGGCCGACGTCGCGGCGGGGCACGGTATCCCTTATGTCTGCGTGCCCGCCGGCACCCGCAACCACTTCGCGCTCGACCTGGGGCTGGACCGGGACGACGTCGTGGGCGCCCTGGACGCCTTCGCCAGCGCCGCCGAGTACCGGATTGACCTGGCACGCGTGAACGGGCGCGCGTTCGTCAACAACGTGTCGCTGGGGCTCTACGCGAAGATGGTCAGGTCGCCGGAGTACCGGGACGCCAAGCTGCGGACAGCGGCGGAGATGCTGCCCGGCCTGCTCGGCCCCGAGGCATCACCGCCCGACCTGCGGTTCACCGCGCCGGACGGCCAGGCCCATGACGGCGTGCACCTGATCCTGGTGTCGAACAACCCCTATCGGCTTGCCCGGCTGGACGGGCTGGGCACCCGGGAGCGGCTCGACCGCGGCCTGCTCGGCATCGTGGCGGTCCGGCTGGCGGGCGCGGCGGAGGCGAGTCATCTGGTGGCGCTGCAGATGGCCGGCCAGGCGCACCGTTTCCCCGGCTGGCTGGAATGGCGCGGGCAGCGGTTCGAGGTCGCTTCGGGGGGCCCGGCCGAGCTGGGCGTCGACGGTGAGGCGCTGGTGATGAACCCGCCGCTGGTGTTCGAGTCATGGCCGGGCGCGCTGCGGGTGCGGGTGCCGCGCCTGGGCCGGCCGGCGGGTACGGCGAGGCGGGCCGGGCGGCTGCTGTCCAGGTCCGCAGTGGCCGATCTGCTGCGGCTGAGCGCCGGAGCGCCCGCCGCCCACCGTTAGCCCGCCCTCCGCCGCCAGCCCGCCGGCAGCCGGGCCGCCAGCGCACGGGCCGCTAGCCCGCCGCCAGCCGGGCCCGGACCGGCAGGTGGTCCGAGCCCACCGGCGGCAGTACCGCTCCGGCCGCACCGGCGACGCCCCGGCCGGTCAGGATGTGGTCGAGCTGGATCAGCGGCCGCCAGGCCGGGAACGTGGGCCCGGTCACGGCCTGCCGGTACCCGGCCGCCAGGCCGGTCAGCGGGCCGGGCAGGTTGAGGTCACCGGCGATCACGGT
>DASQSC010000723.1:0-2422 GCA_035642555.1 Streptosporangiaceae bacterium
TGATCGCGCGCTGGGGCGGGCGGCTGGCCCGCGGGCTGCTGCAGCCGCTGCCGCCGGCCATCGCCGGGCTCGCCGCGACCTCGCTGCTGGCCGGGGTGGGGATGCGGGGCCTGCCAATGGAGGTGGTGCTCGCGCCGGTGGCGGCCCTGCTGCTGGCCGCGGCCGGAGCCGGGCACCCGCACGGCGGCCGGCTGGACTGGCTGGTGCCGCCGATTATGCTGGCCGGCCAGTACGTGTACCTGACCGCGCTCGGCTTCGCGGCGGGCGTGCCCGGCACGCTGGTCTTCGCGCTGGTGACGCTCATCGCCATGAGCCAGCTCGAGACCGCCCGCAGCGCCGGGGAGCAGCGGGGCCCGGCGCAGCAGCGGGGCCCGGCGCAGCAGCGGCCCGCGGGACGACCGCGGCCAGGCCCGGCCGGCCCGGGGGAACGGTCAGGTCCCGGCGTCGGCTGGGACGGGCGGGTGCTGCTGGCCGCGGCCGGGGCACTGCTCGGGATCGCCTGGTTCGCCTACGCACTGCTGACGGCGTATGTTGGGTTGCTCGTCGCCCGGAGTTTGCTGCCGGGCCCGGAGCGGGACGCCGCGACGGTAGCCGGAGAGGGTGGAATCCGTTGATCGGGATTGTGCTCGCCGCCGGCGCCAGCCGGCGGCTGCGCCCCGAGACCGACGCGCTGCCGAAGACCCTGTTGCCGGTGGCGGGCGAGACCACCATCCTCGACACCGCCCTGCGCAACCTCGCCGCGGTGGGCCTGCGGGACGTCGTGGTGGTGGTCGGGCATGCCGCGGACGCGGTGGCGGACCGGGTGCCGCGGCTGCAGGCCGAGCACGGCGTGCGGCTGGCCCTGCTGCCCAACGAACGGGCGCTGGACTGGAACAACGCCTACTCGCTGTGGCTGGCGCGCGAGCACTTCGCTGCGGGCGCGCTGCTGGTCAACGGCGACACTCTGCACCCCGCCAGCGTGGAGAAGACCCTGCTGGCGGCGCGTGGGACGGCCGGGGTGATCCTCGCCACCGACAACGTGAAGCGGCTCGGCGACGAGGAGATGAAGGTCGTGCTCGACGAGCGGGGGCTGCTGGCGCGAATCAGCAAGCAGCTCGATCCGGCGGTGGCCGACGGCGAGTACATCGGCGCCACCCTGATCGAGGAGTCGGCCGCGGCGGCGCTGGCGAACGCGCTCGAGGCCACCTGGCGGCGCGACCCCGGGCTCTACTACGAGGACGGGTACCAGGAACTGGCCGATCGCGGCGGCGAGATCGCGGTCGCCCCGATCGGCGCGGTCGACTGGGTGGAAGTCGACGACCACGAGGATCTCCGCCGTGCCCGCGAGATCGCCGCCCGTTCCGATGTTCCGGGGTATCCGAGCCGGTAACCTCACGGGTGGCGGCTGTTCGCCCGCCCGTGCTGCTTCGTTCGTTTTCCCGGTGGTGGCCCCGGCTGGAGAGGAGGCCCATGCCGCTCCTGGCCCGGATGGTCCCCGCGCCCCTGATCGTCGAGGTCAGCCCGGGCGCGGTGGCCGGTCTGGGCGCGCTGCTCGCCGACCGGCGGATCGCGACCGAGGGCCGGGTCGCGGTGGCTGTCGGCCCCGGTCAGGGCGATGGCATCGCTGCCGAGCTTGAGATCGACGGCGCCGAGATCTTCCGGGTGACCGACGGCACGCACAGCACAGCGGTGGCGCTCGGCAAGCGGCTGCGGGCCGCCGCCTACGAGGCGGTGGCGGGCATCGGCGGCGGCCGGACCATCGACGTCACTAAGTTCGCGGCACAGATGGCGGGCATTCCTATGGTGGCGGTCGCCACCAGCCTCGCCCACGACGGCATCGCCTCGCCGACCAGTTCGCTGGAGCACGAGTCGGGGAAGGGCTCCTACGGGGTGCCGCCACCCGTGGCGGTGATCGTCGATCTGGACCGGGTGCGTGCCGCGCCGGACCACCTGGCAACCGCCGGGATCGGCGACGCGATCAGCAACCTGTCCGCGGTGGCGGACTGGGAACTGGCGGCGGCGGACACCGGCGAGCCGGTGGACGGCCTCGCCGCCGCGATGGCCCGGAACGCCGCGCAGGCGGTATTGCACCAGCCCGGCCATGCGAGGTCGGACGAGTTCCTGACCGTGCTGGCCGAGTCGCTGATCCTTTCCGGGCTGTCGATGACCATCGCCGGGTCCAGCCGCCCGGCCAGCGGCGGCGACCACGAGATCATGCATGCGATCGACCATCTCTACCCGGGAACCGCCAGCCACGGCGAGCTGGCTGGGGTGGGCGCGCTGTTCTGCGCCTACCTGCGGGAGGACGCCGGCCAGGCCCGGCTCATCTCGGCCTGCCTGGGCCGGCACGGCCTCCCGCGCACTCCCGCTGACCTGGGCATGTCCTGCGCCGACTTCACCAAGGCGGTCGCCTGCGCGCCGGGCACCCGGCCCGGCCGGTACA
>DASQSC010000724.1:0-5447 GCA_035642555.1 Streptosporangiaceae bacterium
CTGGTCATGTACGGCGGGCGGATCGTGGAGGACCTTCCGGCCGGGTCGCTGCTGACAGCGGCGCATCCGTACACGCGGGCGCTGGTGCGCAGCGTGCCGGACATGCAGACCGACCCGCACCAGCCGCTCGCGACCATCCCCGGCCGCCCGCCGGAACCGGCCGCCATGCCACCCGGCTGCGCGTTCGCGCCCCGCTGCCCGCTCGCCGACGACCGCTGCACCGCTGACCGCCCGGCGCTCGAGCAGGTGGCCGCGGGCAGCCTGGTGGCCTGCTGGCATCCCCAGACAGGAACCAGCAGTGAGGCGGCCGAGCCGGCGGCCCGGACGGCCGGACCGGGAGACGCCCGGTGAGCGGCCTGGGGCCGAGCGGCCCGGAGCCGAGCGGCCTCGAGCTGAGCGGCCTGACGGTGCGGTTCGGCAGCGGGCAGCGGGCGTTCCGCGCCGTGGACGGCGCGGACCTCCAGGTCCCCGCCGGGCAGGTGGTCGGGCTGGTCGGGGAGTCGGGATCGGGGAAGTCGACCCTGGCGAAGGCGGCGGTCGGGCTGGTCCCGCTGAGCGCGGGCCGGGTGCTGCTGAACGGCGAGAACCTCGCCGCCCGCGGTCGCGCCGCCCGGGCGCGACGGCGTTCCATCCAGCTGGTCTTCCAGGATCCGTATGCGTCCCTTGACCCGCGGATGCGGGTGGGCGAGTCGATCGGCGAGGCGATCCGCCCGGGTCATGACGACGTCAGCCAGGCCGGACGGGAAGGGCGGGACCGCCGCGCTGCCCGCGCCGCCGAGGTGACCCGGCTGCTGGAACTGGTCAGCCTGGACCCGGCCTGCGCCGGAGTGCTGCCCCGCGCCCTGTCCGGCGGGCAGCGGCAGCGCGTCGCGCTGGCCCGGGCACTGGCGGCACGCCCGTCCGTGCTGATCGCGGACGAGATCACCTCGGCGCTCGACGTGTCGGTCCAGGGTGCGGTGCTCAACCTGGTACGCGACCTGCAGCTGCGGCTGGGCCTCGGGATGCTGTTCATCTCCCACAACCTCGCCGTGGTCCGCTACGTCGCGGACGTGATCGCCGTCATGTACTGCGGCCGGCTGGTCGAGGTCGCGTCCGCGGCCGACGTGGTGCAGCGGCCACAGCATCCCTACACCCAGGAACTGCTGGCCAGCGTGCCGAGCCTGCACCGCGCGGACACGACGGGCACCGGACCGCCCGGCGATGCCGAGCCAGCCGATCCGCACCACCCGCCGGCCGGCTGCCGCTTCCACCCGCGCTGCCCCATCGGGCCGCATCATCGCACCGACCGGGAACTGTGCCGGCAGTCCGATCCCGGTGCGGACGCGCCCGCCCGTCCGCACCGCGCCGCATGCTTCTTCGCCGGGTCCCTGGCGCCGGCATGACCGGCGCCGCGGCGCGCGGGGACGGCCGCGCGAGCGAGACGGCCGGGTGAGCGAGGAGGCCCCGGCAGGCGCCCCGGCGGCCGCGGACCGAACGGGGCCGGTGCCGCTGCGGAGTAACCGGGGTTTCCGGTTGCTGTGGATCGGCCAGGTCCTGTCCGGCACCGGGACCGAGGCGGCCCTGATCGCCTACCCGCTGCTGATCCTCGCCCTGACTCACTCGCCGGCCATCGCTGGCCTGGCCGGCACGGTGCCCCTGGTCGTGCAGCTGCTGCTGGCATTGCCGGGGGGCGCGGTATCGGACCGGCTTGACCGCAGGCTGACGATGATTATCTGCGACACCGGTCGCGGTGCCGCGCTGGCCGTGCTCGCCGTCCTGGTGCTGCTGCACCTGGTGAGCTGGCCGGTCGTGGTGGCTGTCGCGGTGATCGACCAAGGCGCGAGCATGCTGTTCTCTCCCGCTGCCAGCGCCGCGCTGCCTGCCATCGTCGCCGATGAGCAGCTTGAGCCAGCCTGGGCGGCCACAGAGGCGCGGACATACGCGGCCAGCCTGGCGGGCCCGGCGCTGGGCGGGTTCCTGTTCGGGCTCGGCAGGGCCGTTCCGTTCCTCGCTGATGCTGCCTCCTACCTGGCGTCGGTCGCAGCGGTGAGCCGGATCCGTGGCACGTTCCGCCCCGGGGGTTCCGGCGGCCGCAAGGCGCTGTGGCGCGAGGTCGCCGACGGGCTGCACCTGGTCTGGCAGAACCCGCTGTTGCGCGCCGTGGTCATCCAGGCCCCGCTGATCAACTTCACCTTCACCGGCGTGCTCTTCACGATCACGGTCGCGCTGCGCCGCCACGGCACCTCGCCAGGGGTCATCGGGCTCGTCCAGGCAGGAATCGCGCTCGGCGGGCTGCTCGGCGCGATCATCGCTCCCAGGCTGCAGGGCCGCCTGCCGCTGCGGCCGCTGGTCATCGTGATGACCACGGCCGGCACGGCGCTGTTCGCCGTTGCCGCTGCGCTGCTCCCGTCGACGCTGGTCGCGCTCCCGGTGGCGATCACGCTGCTGCTGGCACCGGCAGCGAACGCGGCACTGTTCGCGGCGATGCTGCGAACCGCACCGCAGCACATGCGCGGCCGCGTCAACAACACCGTCCTCCAGGCAGCCACCGGCCTGGCCGCGCTCGCGCCGCTGACCAGCGGCCTGCTGGTCGAGCACCTCTCCGGCCGCTGGGCCCTGGCCGCGTTCGCAGCGACCCTGGCCATTTCGGCCATCATGTCCATATCGCTGCCCGGACTCGACAACACCGGACCCGCCAATGCCCAGCCCTGATCCGGCAATCCCGGCCGTACGACCCGGGCCCCGCAGTCTCACCAGCCCCCGGCCACCCGCAGCACGCAAACGTTATCTGACGGGGCATAGGGTGCGTGACATGCGGCCCGTTCCGGCATCCCCGCACGCCAGCCTCGGCCGGGTCCTTGACCATCTCGGCACGACGTTCCTTGACATCGCGGCCGGCGAGCCAGACCCGGCGGCCGAGGTGGACGGCGTCGTGATCTACGATCCGCTCGACCCGCCGCCGCTGCCGGAGCACGCCCTGGTGCTTGGCGTGGGTGTCCAGCGGAGCGAGGAGGTGGCCGCGCTGGTGGCCGCGATCGGGGCCCGCGGCGGCGTCGGCCTCGTGATCCGCGCGCCGGCGCTCGCCGATGACACGGTCCGGGCCGCCGTGGCAAGCACCGGCACCACCCTGTTCGCGCTCACCCGGGGGGCGTCCTGGAACCAGCTCGCCGCGCTGCTGCGCTCGCTGCTGGCCGAGGACGGCCTGGCAGCCGCCGGAGAGACCATCGGCGGCGCCCCGGCGGGTGACCTGTTCGCGCTGGCCAATGCCGTGGCCGGGCTGCTGGACGCGCCGGTGACCATCGAGGACCGCAGCTCCCGGGTGCTGGCGTTCTCCGGCAGGCAGGACGAGGCGGACCGGTCCCGGGTCGAGACGATCCTGGGGCGCCAGGTACCCGAGCGCTACACCCGGGTGCTGGAGGACTACGGCGTGTTCCATGCCCTCTACGGCAGCGACCGGCCGGTCGTCGTCGACGTGCAGTCCCCGGACGTCCCGGAGATCGAGATGCCGCGGGTCGCGATCGCCGTCCGGGCGGGCGACGAGATCCTCGGCTCGATCTGGGTGGCGACCAGGAAGCCGCTGTCGCCCGAGCGGGAGGATGCGCTCGCCGAGGCGGGCAAGCTGGCGGCGCTGCACATGCTGCGGCTGCGCGCGGGTGCCGACGTTGAGCGGCGGCTGCGGGCTGACCTGGTGGCGACGGCGCTGGAGGGCGGCCCCCGCGCGGCGGAAGCTGTCAGCCGCCTCGGCCTCGCCGGGCGGCCCGCTGTCGTACTCGCGCTCGGGCTGCCGGAGGATCGCTCCGGGGCAGCGGCGTCCCTGGCCCGGCTGGAGACCGAGCGGCAGCGCGCCGCCGATGCGCTGGCGCTGCACCTGTCAGCCGTCCAGGGTGGCGCGGCGGTCGCCCTCCTCGGCGGGGTGGCGTACGGCATCGTGCCGGTGCTGTCCGGCCGGGAGGACGCCGACGAGCGGGTGGCCGCCGTCGCCCGCGACTTCCTGGAGCGCACCGGCGGGCGGGTACCGGGGCTGGCCGGGGTTGGCCGCGTCGCGCACGACGCAGCCGGGCTGACCAGTTCCCGCGCCGATGCCGACCGGGCGCTACGGGTGCTGCGCTCCCGCGGTGGCTCGCCGCGGGTAGCCCGGGAGGCCGACGTGCACACCGAATCGCTGCTGCTGGAACTGGGCGACCTGGCCGGCCCGGACGCCCGGGCGCCGACCGGGCCGGTCGCCCGGCTGCTCGACTATGACCGGGCGCACGGCGGGATGCTGACCCCGACCCTGCAGGCGTGGCTCGACACATTCGGCGACGTCATCGCCGCGGCTGCCGCACTGCGGGTGCACCCGAACACTTTCCGCTACCGGATGCGCCGGGTAACCGAAGTGAGCGGGTTCGATCCGGACGACGCCGACGCCCGGTTCGCGGCCATGCTCCAGTTGCGCCTGCTGGGCGCGACGGCCATCAGGCCGGAGGCGCCGGACTGACCGGGCCGGTCCTGGTGGCGAGCCTGCCGCCGAGGTGGATCCCGGTGATGTCGCCGGTGCCGGCCCGTGCGAAATAGCCCTTCATGCCCTTGGCAGCCCCGTCGGTGACGATGTAGCGGTCGCCGGAGCCTGCCAGCAGGCCGATGGAGAATGGCGGCAGGTCGGGATCGGAGTCCGGTTCGTCCGTCAGCTCGGCGCGTACTTCCGGCTTGATCGCGATCGCGACCAGCAGGCTGCCGTCGGCAGCGGTGATGTCCGCGGTGCTGGCGAAGGTCTCGTAATGCCCGGCATACCGCGCCAGGTCGGCCGCGCTCAGCGTGACCAGCTCCGGGTCGCGCTCGGTGACACCGAGGTAGGCTTCGAACGCCCAGCGCCGGAGCTGCTCGTTGAACTGGCTGCCGTTCGGGCTCGAGTTCGCGAGCGTGATCACCGCGAAGTCCCGCTCGGGCACCATGTCGAACCCCGAGTCCTGGCCGAGCGTGTTGCCGCCGTGCCCGACTACCCGGACTCCGCCGACGTCCCGCAGCCACCAGCTGATCCCGACGGCGTCGCCGGTGGCGTTGCCCGGCGACTGCGCGGTCGGCTGCTGCATGCTCCGCAACAGCTGGGCGGGCAGCACCCGGGTCCCGTCGGCGGCGCGGCCGTCACCCAGGTGGAAGCGCGCCCAGCGGATCAGGTCGCCGGCGGTGGAGGTGATCCCGCCCGCCGGGTTGCTGCCCCGCGGCAGTGCCCACGGCCGGGCGACCGTGATCGTCCCGTCGGGCTGCTGATTGTGCCCGGCCACGAACCGGCGGGTCATCACGTCGGTCGGGAAGAAGAAGCTCTGGGTGAGGCCGAGCGGCTCGAACAGCAGCTCCTTCATCGCGTCCTCGAAGGTCTTGCCGGTGACCAGCTCGATGAGCCGGCCGGCCAGCGACAGCGATGCGTTGTTGTAGGACACCGTCGTGCCCAGCGGCGTGACCTGCTCCAGCCGGGCCATCCGCGCCACGTA